>JALWRY010000294.1 GCA_027080445.1 Thiohalobacter sp.
GGCAGCCCGCCAGCCCGCGATCCCTGGCGCGAACACAGGGCCCGGTCATGCTGTCTCCTCCGCGTGGCGGGTTGATGGCCTGTCCAGTTGCTCCCAGAGAAAATGCGGCTCAAGTGACGAGACAGCAGCGGCATACAAAACAATGAGGACCGCAAAGGCATAAAATCCCGGCCCGAGCACGACATCCGCCAGTGCGGAGAGCTTGACCAGTGAGACAAGTATGCCGAGCAGGAAAACATCCATCATGCCCCAGGGCAACATACGGCTGACCCAGCGCAGGAGTGGTTTCGTGAAAGGCCAGTCAAGCTGATGATGGATAGATAACAGCACGTAGACCAGGCCAAGAATACTGAAACCGGGGATGAGCACGCTGGACAGGGCGACGATTACCGCCAGCGCCGGGTATCCCTCGTGGATAAAAGCCAGTGCGGAACCAAGCAGTGTCGTTTCGCGTTCTATACCCGCGATTTCAAGTGCCATGATCGGGTAGCTATTGGCGATCAGGAACAGAATCAGTGAAGAGACAAAAAGCGCCAGCGGGACTTCGGTGCCGCCACGTGGACACCTGAACAGGGTACTGCCGCAACAGCGGCAGGTCGCGACACTCCCCGGTTCCATGGCAGGCACCTTTTGCAGGGCATCGCATTCATGGCAGATGAAGAGGATGTCCGGGTGTTCCGCAGCTTCTATCATGCGCTCATATTAGCGTATGGCGGCGTATAAAAGTACCTTGACCGGGTGGTTTAAAGCGGCTTTTCCCGTCCCACCAGCCGCCGGGCGGCTTTGACGATATCACTGACCCCGGGGATGCTGGCGGCCTCGAGTTCGGCGTTGAAGGGTGTCGGCATGTCCAGTCCGGCGACGCGGGCAGGTGCGGCATCCAGGTCGTAGAAACAACGCTCATTCAGTGTCGCAATGATTTCGGCGCCCGCCCCGGCGAAACGGCAGTCTTCTTCCGCCACCAGCAGGCGGTGAGTCTTGTGCAGGGAAGCGGCGCAGGTATCCCAGTCGATCGGGCTCAGGCTGCGCAGGTCGATCACCTCCGCCCTGATATTGTCTTTGGCGAGCAGATCCGCCGCCTGCGCGGCCAGGTTGGCCATCCTGGAATAGCTCACCAGCGTCAGGTCTGTACCGGTGCGGCGGATTGCCGCCTGGTGCATGGGTGGTGGCTCGGCAGCAAGATCGACCTCACCCGGCTCGAAATACAACAATTCATGTTCCAGCAGGATCACCGGTTCGTCACTGGCGATGGCCTGGCGGAGTTGCCAGTAAGCATCCTGCGGGGTGGCTGGTACCGCAATGCGCAGCCCGGGGACATTCATCAGGGTATGTTCCAGGCGTTGTGAATGCTGGGCGGCCAGTTGCCTGGCAACGCCTCCCGGCATTCGAATAACCAGCGGCATGGGGAACTGCCCGCCGGACATGAAGGGGATCTTGGCGGCCATGTTGATGATGGCGTCCAGCGCCAGCAAGGCAAAGTTGATGGTCATGATCTCGACCACCGGCCGCATGCCGGTCAGCGCGGCGCCAACACCCAGCCCGGTAAAACCTCCTTCCGAAATGGGCGTGTCGCGCACCCGCCATTCCCCGTACTTGGCGTTGAGGCCTTCGGTTACGCGATAGGTGCCGCCATACAGGCCGACGTCCTCACCCAGTGTAAAGACGGATTCATCGCTGGACATTTCAATATCCAGCGCCCGGTTCAGGGCTTGCCAGCATTGCAGGGTTTCCGTCATGTCACGCCGCTCCTGTCAGGGTTTCATGCTGGCGGTTGCAGTACAGGCTGGACCAGGCGTCGTCCATCGTCGGTGGCGGGCTGGACAGGGCAAACTGTGCGGCGTCGTCAACAATGCGTTTGACCTCATCACGGACAGCTTCAATGTGCCGGTCGTCAAAGTGACCCACGGCGGCGCTATGGCCGACCAGTTGCTCAACCAGGTCCGGACCGGCCGCGGCGATTTCAGCCTGGGTCGGGTAGCCGAGTTTTGCTTCATGAATGACGGTTTCGACCGGATCGCGGCCTGTCTGTGAATTGACTTCGACACGAGGTCGATAACTGCCTGCATCAGCCATCGAGTGACCACGGAAGCGATAGGTTTCAAATTCCAGGAGTTGCGGCCCATTGCCGGCACGGATCTGCGTCAGCGCATGTCGGGTCGCTTCGTAGACATTGATCACATCCATGCCATTGACCTTCTCCGCCGGGATATTGTAGGCACAGGCCCGTTTATAGACATTGACCACGGCCGAATGACGATGGATCTCGGTGCCGATCTGGTAGTGGTTGTTCTCGCAGACAAACAGCACCGGCAGTTTCCACAGGGACGCCATGTTCAGTGCTTCGTGGAAGGTGCCCTGGTTCACGGCGCCGTCGCCGAAGAAACAGATCACCGCTTCCGGCAGTTGTCGTAAGGCGATGCTGTAGGCTATGCCGGTCGCGACCGGGAAGGTTTCGCCGACAATCGCATAGCCGCCCATGAACCGGCGCTCACGATCGAACAGGTGCATGGAGCCTCCCATGCCTTTGCAGACACCATCCCGGCGGCCAAATAGCTCCGCCATCACTTGTCGGGGGGGTATGCCGCGCACCAGTGCATGCACGTGTTCGCGGTAGGTCGTGGCAATATAGTCTCCAGGCTCCGTGGCATGGATGACCCCGACGGCAACCGCTTCCTCGCCCGGGTACAGGTGCAGAAAGCCGGCGATATTTCCTTCGCTGTATTCCTGCGCGGCGCGTTCCTCGAAGGCGCGCGCCAGCAGCATGTCGTGTAAAAAACGGTGCAGGGTTTCCCGGTCCACGTCAGCTGGCTTCCGGCAGAAATTCGTTGATCGCATCCAGCAGCGGAATCATGTACATGAAGGCGGGGCCACCGTGCATGATGATGGCCATGTATCCGGCCTCCACGATTTCATCGCGGCTGGCGCCTGCCGACGCGGCATGTTGCACATGGATGGCAATACACCATTCACATTGCGCTGCCACGGACAAGGCCACGTTGATCAGTTCCTTTTCCTTGATACCCAGAGCCTTCCCGGCCTCGGCTTTCTGCATGAAGCCCAGGAAGGCATTGGTTTCCACCGGGTAGTTGAGTTGCAGTTCCCCGACCAGTTTTTTAATGTCGTGCAGCTTCTCCGCCGTTTGCGTCATGTTATTTGCCTCCAGGGTGTTGGATTGATGACATTGTGGGAGAAGCTTCTTTGCACCGCTGTAACCTGGGTGACAACCCGACCAGATGCCTGGGGATACCCTGATTAATCCGTCACTTCGTTCCTCGCAATGACGGATGGAGCGGGCTTGTCTCAGGCAGCCGTTTCCATATCGGGCCGATACTCGCCCAGCATGGCCAGGTGATTCATGCGTGCACGTTCACGCAGGGCCCGCTGTGCCGCGGGGACATTCTCCGGTTTGCCCTTCCACGCCTGCAGCGCAGTTTGTTGCAGGGCACGGCCATAGGAAATACTCAGGCGCCAGGGCGCGTTCTGACCCTGCCGGTTGAGGGCATTGAGGTTGGCAGTGGCCTCTTCTGGGTCCTGTCCACCGGACAGGAAATTGATGCTCGGTACGGCGGCGGGGACCGTGCGCCGCAGGGTTTTGAGCGTTGCAGCCGCGATTTCATCCGGTTCGGCGCGACGGCAGTCCTTGCCGGGCAGTACCATATTGGGTTTCAGGATCATCAGTTCCAGCGCCACATGGTGGCGGTGCAGGGCATGGAACACAGCGTGCTGCACGGCCTCGCTGACCTGTGCATGGCGGTCGATATCGTGGTCGCCATCCATTAATACCTCCGGTTCCACAATCGGCACCAGCCCCTCGGACTGACAGACAGCCGCATAGCGCGCCAGCATTTCCGCATTGGCCTCGATACCGTGCAGGCTGGGGGCGTGTTTGTCGATGCTGTAGACCTCGCGCCATTTCGCGAAGCGGGCGCCCTGTTGTTTATAAGCACGCAGGCGTTCCGCCAGTCCATCCAGTCCCTGGGTAATGAGGTCGCCGGGTGACAGCGCCAGTGGTATCTTGCCCTTGTCGACCTTGATGCCGGGAACGATTTTTTGCGCCCACGCCGCTTCGGGGATGGTTTTTCCATCGTCAGTGTTTTGCCCGAGGGTTTCTTCAAACAGGATAATCCCGCTGATGTATTCTCCCAGGCCTTCGGTTGTTACCAGCAGGCTGCGCCAGGCGCGTCGATGCGCTTCGGTGGATTCTACGTCGATGGCCTTGAAGCGTTTGGCAATGGTCGGCGAGCTTTCATCGGCGGCGAGTATGCCGCGGCCTTTCTGCACCATGTCGCTGATGGTGGCTTCAAGTTCAGTTGCATATTCCATGGTCTGTCTCCTGTTGCGGATTTACATCCAGCGCCAGTCACGAATCTCCGGCATGTCTTCGCCGTGTTCGGTAATGTACTGCTGGTGTTCAATCAGTTTGTCGCTCATATGCTGTTTCAGGTAGGTGGCGCGGGACCCCGGGCCACCGGCACGGTCTATGACATCACAGACCAGGTGAAAACGATCCAGTTCATTGAGTACGGTCATGTCAAACGGTGTTGTCGTAGTGCCTTCTTCCTTGTACCCGCGTACGTGCAGTCCCGCGTGATTGTGGCGACGGTAGGTGAGGCGGTGAATCAGCCAGGGATAGCCGTGGAAAGCGAAAACGACAGGTTTGT
>JALWRY010000295.1 GCA_027080445.1 Thiohalobacter sp.
CGCCATCGCGCAGGTTGATTTGCGGCTGGTAGAACAATTCCAGGTCATTGTTCACCAGCGCGGTGTGCAATTTCGCACGCAGGTCGGCGTACATCAACCGGCCTTCACGCAGCGCACTGTCGTACAGCGAGAATCGTTTTCCGTGCTCTCGCGCATCCATCAGTGCGGAATCCGCCGCTTTCAGCATCGCCTCGCCGTCATCGACAAGATCCGGGTAGACTGCCGCGCCACCCTGCGCGGTCACTTCGAGGGTTCGACCGGACACTTCAAAGCCCTGGTCGATGGCATCCAGTATCCGGCACAGCGCCAGGCTGGCAATTCCGGATGTCTTTATTTCTTCCAGTACAATCGCAAACTCATCGTTACCCACGTGAAAAAGCTTGTCATCGGGGCGCAGGATGGCATTGACGCGCTCGACCAGTTGCTCGAGCACCGCATCACCTGCTTCAAAGCCAAGATCGATATTGATCTCCCTGAAGTGCTGCAAGTTGATCAGCAATAGGGCACAGCGCTGTGCGGATGATTCTGCCGCAGCAATCGCCCTGTCCAGGCAGACAGGTAACTGCTCACGTTCCAGACAGGCCTTACGAAACGGCATGGCGCAAGCCGCCCTGTAACGGGTTATAGATAGTAGTCACTGATATCAATACCGTAGCTGTGCGGCGCCAGGGGATAGAGGATCTCCACCGGCTTGCCATCGTCATCGAGCGGGTCTTCTATAAGATCGAGTACCGGGTTGAACTCGTACGCGACTTTCTGTTTGTCGAGCACCAGCATCACCCTGGGCCTCAACCGCCGCACCCGGTTCTGGGAAATCACCACACCCACCTCACCGGTACTCAGTTCCACGATGGTTCCGGTAGGATACAGGCCGATGCACTGTATAAACTGCTCAACCATATCGGACTGGAAATCCTTGTCGCGCCATTCGTAAATCATATTGATCGCATCGTAGGCGGACACCGCCTGGCTGTAGGCCCGCTCGCTGGTAATGGCGTCGTAACAATCAACCAGCGCGGCAATACGACCGTTTACCGGTATCAGGTGCCCGGGGACCTGGTTCGGGTAGCCCTTGCCGTTGTGCCGCTCATGGTGATGCATCACCACGGAAACGATTTCGTCATTCGAACCTTTCATTTCACGAACCATCTCGGCGCCAAACTCGACATGCCGCCGGACCAGCGCAAACTCGTTGTCACTCAGCCGGCCCGGTTTCTTCAACAACTCGGCCGGCAACTGAAGTTTGCCGATATCACACAGCAACACGCCCACGGCGAGATTTTCCAGTTCCTGCCGGGAAAACCCGAGATGGCAACCAAAGGCCACCGCCAGACCACTGGCGTCGACACAATGCGCATAGGCATAGTTATCCTTGTCCTTCAGCTGGCTTAGCAGGAAGAAGGCATCCGGGTTGCGGATGATGCTGGCGATCATACCGCTGACCGATTCACGGACGGTTTGCAGTTTTACACGGCGCCCTGACCGAACCTCATCAAGAATATCGCTCACCACTGTGATGACATTCCCGCGACTTTCCCGGCTCGCCCCCACCTCCTCTTCCAGCGAGGTCACAACGGGGTAAACCGGGAATGTGGATACCGGCTGGAAGACATGGGCATACTTGTCTTTCTCACGCCGGATGAGCTGCGTCTCCAGCGTACGCGTGGCGGTAACGCCCTTGTCCGGGTCAACATAGACGTACTCGCAGACGCGGCCCAGCTCCTCGATGTCAGCCGGTGTGTCGATACGAAACCCCTGGAACAAATAGCGTGTCTCCAGCCATGGCCGATCCAGACGGGAGACATACATGCCGACCTTCACATCATCGACGCTGACCTTTTGTTCTCTGTTATCCAAGCCCTTCCACCGGAATCGTGTACTGCACTCTTCCGTATCGGCCGAAAAGGCCGCTGACTGAACGTCCGGAAGCGATTTATCAGCTCGCCAGCACCGGGATAATTCCCGTGGTTTTTCTGATTAATCCGTTTACCGTCATTGCGAGGAGCGGAGTGACGCGGCAATCTCTAACAGACTGATTCCATTGCATGAGATTGCCGCGCTTCGCTCGCGCCCTGAAGGATGGCGAAGACATCCTGAGGAAGTACTCCTGGGGTGCAATGACGGGAATCCTGAATTGATTAGAGTTTCCCCTAAGTAAGTACAGGACACAGCTTGATGGAAGGCCGGCTGATCAACACCCTGAAGGCCATCAGTTTGTTGTGGAATGTTGTTGCCGGCTGCGGCAGCTGTGCCTTAAGCCTCGCAAGCACTGATTCGCTTTAAACAGGGGCTCTCCGGTACAGTTTTAATTAATTGTGCTGATTCAATTGGTTAACTCACGGTGCTATTTATCAAACAACAGGCAATCCAGCAATTCATCCAGTCCCGAAACATCCGCTCGCCGTCCATCCAGAACATCTTTTGGAAAATGTGTCTGATAATCTTCAGGTGCGGTCAATCGGGCAGGAAGCGCCCTGCCACACTGTGCCTTACACTCTGCACTGTTCCCAGGCACTCGTTCACCAAGAATACTGAGTAACAAACCTTCAACACAGGGCGTAGATCCAATGACCTGAATCTTTCTGGATCTTGCCCGCTTGCGCACTGCCGCTGACATAGCGAGATCCGTATCCAGCAACACCACGACCCGGTCATAGGCTGCATTCCGGCACTGCCTGATGGCATAATCCACGACATGATCCGGCCCCTTGCCATGAGCATTCCTGATCGCAGCACTCACGCCACAGCCCCGGCTGATGTAGAGAGCCTTTATATGCTTGAGGAAGGCACACTCCGTTGTACCCTCGCCTACCAGCAGGACAGTATGACGGGCAACACGTCTTCCGTGCGAAGACATCCGCTAGCCCTTCAAAGGTCCGGGACAGCGCCGTATGCGCCGGCACGGTACTTGGCATACAAATTATCATCCCGCCGAATACCTTTCATATCACCCAGTCGCCAGACCTCGCTGACGCCATTGGTATCTTTCTCGATGAGCAGAACCTGATCCTTCTGCAGTTCATTGAGGATCTCATGCGCATGACAGGTAAAGATGATCTGTGCATTATGCGGATTGCGCTCACGATCAATGAACAGGTCAAGCATAGCCGTGATCATGTCCGGGTGCAGGTCCGCCTCCATTTCATCGATGATGACGATACCACCCTGCTCCAGGGCCGGCAGTATCTTCTCCAGCAGCACAAAGGCGGCCTGGGTACCACTGGATTCATACCAGAATGGCAGTTTTTGCTCTTGCTTACCCTTGCGGTGCACGCCAAAAGGAATATTGGCCTCTTCGCTCTTGCCGGATTCCTTTTCCACAAAATTATGTGATTCAATAATCACCTCAGCCAGACCCAGATCCAGATGGCTCAGGATCTCGGACATCTGCGCACGCAGCGCCGGTCGACCATGGAAGAACTCTGTGGCCTCGAACACATCACTGGTCTTGAAATGATCCCTGCCACTATAGTTCACGTTGGTATAAAACCGGGTGAAGTAACTCACCAGCTCCCGCGCGCACGGCACGTTGTACTGGGCGGCCGTTGCAATCAGGGAAGCATTCGGACGAACTTTTTCAGCCTCCCTGTGCGCAAAACCGAATTTCTGCTGGCGGATATCATAAGCAGAGTCCGACTCTGACCAGTCACGCCGGAAAATAAAGCTGAAGAACTTGCTGGTCTTGAGATGCAGGGATTCATGCACCACACGCTCCGGGTTGACAACCAGCGAATAGCGGTAATGCTGACCCTTGTGCTCGAATTCAATCTCGAACTCGCTGTCCGCCGAATCAGAGAAAAAATGGGCCTGCACCGGAATTTCATCTTCTGGCTTACTGGAAGCAAACGAATGCGCGACAAACCAGCTCAGGAAAGCCAGCGGCTTCAGCACATTGGTCTTGCCCGAGGCATTGGGACCAATGGCCGCCAGTACTTTCGACAGCCGGGTACCGCCAGGGCTCTCGAACACCAGATCCGAGGCCGGTACATGGCGGTTCAGCTCAAAGGAGACCTCGGTTTCCTCAGCAAACGAGAAAAAGTTCTTGAATCGGTAGTTATGGAGCATAATCGCACCCGTTGAGCCACAATAAGCCATATATAACAAATTATTGTTAATTATCGGCTTTAACGAGAATTTTTCAAGCCTTTTCGGCGACTTTTCTCAGCTTTTTGGAATTTCTGACACCCTGTCATTTAACACGAATTGTGTAGCTAACACGTCTGATTTGATGTCGCCAACAGCGTGAGTGAGTGGAGTATCAAGAATCTCGAACGGGTCTTACTGCAAAGAGTGAGCGCCAGATAGCTCCCGGAAGAAAATATCAGGAAGAGAAACGCTAACGGATGGAATAATGGTGGCCGGGGACAGAATCGAACTGCCGACACGGGGATTTTCAATCCCCTGCTCTACCAACTGAGCTACCCGGCCCAAGAAGAAGCGCGTATTAAACAGGGCGGCCCGCTGATCGTCAAGCCCGAATGCCGGTATTCCCGCTAATCGGCTGATTATCCGGGCGTTTGATTCACCCTGTGGGCATATTGCTGATCATAGTAACGGCGATATTCCCCGCTGCGAATGCGCTCACACCAGTCGAGGTGCTGCAAATACCAGTCGATGGTCTGCTCAAGACCGTCATCGAAAGCGATCTGCGGCCGCCAGCC
>JALWRY010000296.1 GCA_027080445.1 Thiohalobacter sp.
CCATCGCGCATAAGCTGCTAAGACAAGCCTTCGCGGTGGCGACAACGAATCGGCCTTTTTCGGTGGAATTTGCTTGACAGCAAGCACAGTTCATTGCGAGGAGCGGAGCGACGTGGCAATCTCTAACTGACTGATTCCATTGTAAGAGATTACCGCGCTTCGCTCGCGCCCTGAAGGATGGCGAAGACATCCTGAGGAAGTACTCTTGGGGTGCAATGATGTGAATGTTGAATTAATCAGCGGTGCCTTAATTTTGTTACCTGGGAAAATAATATGAAAGTTCTGATCACCGGCGCTGCCGGCTTTATCGGCAACAACCTGGCACTGCGCCTGCTGGAACGGGGGGACGAGGTTATCGGTATTGATAACCTGAACGACTACTACGATCCAGCCCTCAAGGAAGCGCGACTGGCGCGTGTCGCCGACAATCCCGGTTTCACCGATGTGCGTATCGACCTGGAAAATCGCGATGGCATGGCCGAGGTGTTCAAAAAGCACAAACCCAACCGCGTGGTGAACCTGGCGGCGCAGGCCGGCGTGCGTTACTCACTGGAGAACCCGAATTCCTACATTGATACCAACGTTGTCGGCTTTATGAACATCCTCGAAGGCTGTCGTTACAACGATGTCGAGCATCTGGTCTACGCATCCAGCAGCTCGGTGTACGGTTCCAATACAAAGATGCCGTTTTCCGTACACGATAACGTCGACCATCCGGTCAGCATCTATGCGGCCACCAAGAAAGCCAATGAGTTGATGGCGCATACCTACAGTCACCTGTATCGCCTGCCTACCACCGGGCTGAGGTTCTTTACCGTGTATGGACCCTGGGGCCGTCCTGATATGGCGTTGTTCCTGTTCACGCGCAAGATTCTTGCCGGCGAACCGATCGATGTTTTCAACTACGGCAAGCACCGTCGAGATTTCACCTATATCGATGATATTGTCGAGGGTGTCATCCGCACGCTGGATCACGTCGCGCAACCCAACCCGGACTGGTCCGGTGACCATCCTGATTCGGCCAGCAGTACGGCGCCCTATGCATTGTATAACATCGGCAACAACGAGCCGGTCGAATTGATGCACTACATCGAAGTGCTGGAAGACTGTCTCGGCAAGAAGGCAGAGAAGAATATGTTGCCTTTGCAGGCCGGTGATGTCCCCGCTACCTATGCCGATGTGCAGGATCTGATTCGTGACGTGGATTACAAGCCGGATATGTCGGTCGAGCAGGGCATTGCTAATTTCGTCGCCTGGTACCGCGATTATTACAAGGTTTAAGGTGGCTGGTACCGGCACAGACTTTGCCGAGCATGTACTGGCCTGGTTTGAAACGCATGGCCGCAAGGACCTGCCCTGGCAGCAACAGCCGACGCCCTACCGTGTCTGGGTGTCGGAGATCATGTTGCAGCAGACCCAGGTAAAAACAGTCATACCCTATTACCAGCGTTTCATGGCGCGTTTCCCTGATATTGCCAGCCTGGCGGATGCGCCGGAGGATGCTGTGCTGCATTACTGGTCAGGGCTTGGCTACTACGCCCGCGCGCGTAACCTGCACAGGGCGGCGCAGCAGGTCTGTCAGGTACATGGTGGGGTGTTCCCGGAGCACTTCGAACAGGTGGAAGCCTTGCCCGGTATCGGTCGTTCAACAGCGGGCGCCATTCTGTCACTGGCCTGCGGTCAACGGCACACAATCCTCGATGGTAATGTGAAGCGTGTGCTGGCGCGTTACCATGCCGTTCATGGCTGGCCCGGTAACAGCCGCGTTTTGCGTGAATTATGGTCGCTGGCCGAGGCGGCTACGCCGCGACGGCAGGTGGCCGCCTATAACCAGGCGATGATGGACCTTGGCGCAACCTTATGCCGGCGTGGTATGCCAGACTGTCCGGACTGCCCGTTGCAGGAAACCTGCCTGGCGAAACAGCAGAATATCCAGCAGGCCTTGCCCTCTCCCCGTCCTCGCAAAACACTGCCGGTACGCAAGGTGCGTATGCTGATTTTGCAGGATGCGCAGCATGGCGCCTGGCTGCAAAAGCGGCCACCGGGCGGTATCTGGGGCGGCCTGTGGAGTTTCCCCGAGTTTGAAAAGGCCACCGCCATGCGTCACTGGCTGGACGAAAAGGCCCTGGATGTCGATGTACAGGAATACGATGCGGTACGCCACACTTTCAGCCATTTCCATCTCGATATCACACCCTGCCTTGCGCGTCTGCAAAACCCGGCTTTTTCTGTGATGGAGGGTGACGGAGGAGTCTGGTATAACACCGGGCAACAGCAGGCACTGGGCCTTCCGGCGCCCGTTCAACGCCTGCTGGATAAATTTCAGGCAGAAAACTGAGGAGACCCCCGGCATGGCCCGAATGGTAAAATGTGTGCTACTGGGAAAAGAAGCGGAAGGGCTGGATCGTCCGACCTATCCCGGCGAACTGGGTAAACGGATATTCGAGAATGTGTCGAAAGAAGCCTGGCAGAAGTGGATGGCGCAGCAAACCATGCTGATCAACGAAAACCGCCTGTCGCCGATCGATCCCAAAGACCGGAAGTTCCTGGAACAGCAGATGGAAAAGTTTTTCTTCGGTGAAGGCGCCGATACGCCGGAAGGTTACGTCCCTCCGGGTGAAGCCTGATATGAAGGGTATTATCCTGGCCGGTGGTTCCGGCACCCGCCTGTACCCGGTTACACGCGTGGTTAGCAAACAGTTGCTGCCGGTGTACGACAAGCCGATGGTCTATTATCCGTTATCGGTGCTGATGCTGGCCGGGATACGTGACATCCTGATCATATCCACGCCGCATGACCTGCCGCTGTTTCGCCGCCTGCTCGGCGATGGCAGTCAGTTTGGCGTGTCCTTCAGTTACGCGGAGCAGCCCGAACCGGCCGGCCTGGCACAGGCCTTCCTGATTGGTGAGTCATTTATCGATGGACAGCCCTGTTGCCTGATTCTTGGCGATAATATTTTTTATGGACATGGGCTGGAAACCCTGCTGCAACGCGCGGCAAAACTGGAAACAGGGGCCACGGTGTTTGGCTACCGGGTACGTGATCCCGAGCGTTACGGTGTGGTCGAGTTCGATGCGCAGCAGCGCGTCAAGGGTATCGAGGAAAAGCCGAAAACCCCCCGTTCAAACTATGCGGTAACCGGCCTGTATTTTTACGACCGACAAGTAGTAGAGATTGCTTCGGGCCTGAAACCTTCCCCGCGTGGCGAACTTGAAATAACCGACCTGAATCGTGTCTACCTGGAAAACAAACAACTGACACTGGAAATACTCGGGCGCGGTTCTGCCTGGCTGGATACCGGCACACATGCCTCCTTGTTGCAGGCGGCCAGTTACATCGAAACTATCGAACAGAGACAGGGGCTGAAGATCGCCTGCGTGGAAGAGATCGCCTACCGTATGGGCTTCATCGATGCAGACGGTTTACGCGAACTTGCCGCCGGCCTGGACCGTAACGATTACGGGCGCTACCTGCTGGACATCCTGGAGTCGAACGACTGATGGAAGTCATCGAGACTTCACTGAAGGACGTGTTGCTCGTGAAACCGGATGTGCATGGTGATGCGCGCGGGTTTTTTCTCGAATACTTCCACACGGAGCGTTTTGCTGATAAAGGCATCCATTTCCCGGTGGCACAGTTCAATCACTCGCGTTCACAACGTGGCGTATTGCGCGGACTGCATTATCAACTACTGCGCCCGCAAGCCAAGCTGGTGCAAGTGGTGCAGGGTGAGGTGCTCGATGTTGCGGTCGATATTCGCAAGGGGTCGCCCACCTTCGGTCAGTACACGGCGGAAGTGCTGTCAGGGGAAAACCACCATCAGTTATTCGTCCCGGTCGGGTTTGCGCACGGGTTTTGCGTGTTGAGCGAGACGGTGGATTTTCTCTATCTTTGCTCCGACCTCTACCAGGCCGATGACGAGTATGGTATTGCCTGGGATGACCCCGCGCTGGATATCCCCTGGCCGCAGGACAGCGAGTTCCAGTTGTCATCGAAAGACCAGCAGTGGCCACGTCTTGCCGATGCGGGTGATGTGTTGCCGGTATTTGGCGGCTAGCGCCATGCGTGTGCTTGTGACAGGTGCGTCCGGCCAGCTCGGCCATGATATTACGGCCCTGTTGCGCGAGCAGTCGATGGATGTCATCGCCATGAACCGGCAGCAACTGGATCTCGCACAACCGGAAGCCATGGTCCGGCAGTTGAAGGCTACAGCGCCGGACTGGATTATCAACTGTGCCGCCTGGACGGCGGTGGACCAGGCCGAGCAGGAAGCGCAGCAGGCCTTTGCCATCAATCGTGACGCAGTCCGTGAAATGACAGCCTGCGCAGATGAAATGGGTACACGCCTGTTACACCTTTCCACCGATTTTGTCTTCTCCGGGCAGTCGCAGCGACCCTGGTGCGAGGAAGACCCGACCGGGCCGCTCGGTGTATACGGTCAAAGTAAACGTGAAGGAGAACTGGCTGTACTGGCCAGCTCCGGGCACATGGTATTACGCACCGCCTGGCTGTACGGTGCCCACGGCCATAACTTCGTCAAGACCATGTTGCGCCTTGCGCGCGAACGTGACGAACTGAACGTCGTCAATGACCAGACGGGTTCCCCGACCTGGACACGTGATCTGGCCGGGGTTATTCCTGTGTTGATGCATAAG
>JALWRY010000297.1 GCA_027080445.1 Thiohalobacter sp.
ACACCACCCGCTTCAAGCCCGGCTTCGAAAAGGAAGACCGCGACCCGACCCGCAAGCCACTCAGCCCGGAACGCAGTCTCGGTTCGGTGATCAAGCTGCTGACGCCCAGTTCGACCTACACCGACGAATTCAACCAGTGGCTGGATTCCATCTCACCACGCATCCTCGCCCTGGTATTCATTATCAAGCGTTTCTACCGGCCCGAGTGGGGTGACAACTGGTCCGAGCACCTGTCGGTAGACCGCGTCGATGGCGCGCCCGCGCACGAACTGAAACTCGATGACCGGCAAATCGTCGCCTCCTACCTGCGTGTCGGTTTCGACCGCGACAGCAAGTGGCGCACCTTCAAACTGCGCCAGGATTACATCGCCACGGAAAAAATCCAGATGGAAGACGACATCACCGCTTCCATGGTGGTGCCCTCCAGCTGTATCGCGGACTGTGCGCCGGCGCGCGCCGGCGACCACAGCGTGAAACTGACGCACAACTGCGAATACCGCCTGTTCCAGCGGCCCGACGACGCCATCATCCCGGGCTTTGACAAGCAAACCGAACAGGACATGGCCCAGCCGGACAATTTCTTTGCCAACTACGAACCACTCGACCACGACAAGGTTACCGAGCTGGTGGAAGACGTGCATACCTTCTACCAGTTCACCCGCCCCATGCAGGACACACTGAAGTCGGCCAGCCAGGAAGGCAGCACGTATGTCGTGTCGTCCGCGCATCCGCGCCTGGTCGATGGCGCGCCGTCGAAAAACCCGCGTTACCTGCAAACGCGCCCCGACCTGGTCAACCCGGTACGCAAATACGTCGCGGAAATGAGCACCCGCCTGCACCGCAAGTTACCCCTGCAGCAACCGGTCTGCCACCCGGTCGACGCCGTGCTGGCCGGCCGCCGCAACAACCCGCCGGAACCGGGTATTCGCCCGCTGGCGGTGTACAACCCGATCCACTACCAGGAGCTGCCGGAACTGTTCATGGACTTCCTCTGCAGTCTCACCGGCAAGTCACCCTCCACTACCGGCGCCGGTAGTGAAGGGGCGCTCACCAAGGGGCCGTTCAACGCCCTGCGCACCATCGCCGACCTGAACAATGCACTGGTATCTTTTGTGCTCACCGGCTATGCAGGCTTTTCCAGTTCCGCCGGCTATGTCGGGCCGGAGGTTCGCGTCGACCACGATATCAGCCTGCTGGTGCCGGAAATCTGGGCGCGCATCGAACCCCAACAGCGTGAACCGGCCTGGCTGATTCAAAACGGTTACCTGGAAAAACTCGACGACTTCGAGCATAACGGCGAGCGGGTGCTGGCCAGCCGGCTGGGCTACCGTATCACCAGCCGTTTTGTCCACGGGTTCTTCGGCAAGATTTTCGATAACCCCTGCGCTGTATTCACCGACGAAATTCTGAAACCGGAAACCCAGGGTCTCGATATCTTTGTCGATGGCGTTCACAACATTGTCGAAGCACAACAGCGCGAGGCACAGCGTTACATCGACGACGGCAGCATCGAGGATGCCTGCCCGCCCCTGAAGGCGCTCATCCATATCATGGCCAGTGGCGAGTATGAAGGTATGGACGCACAGGATCCGGCGTTCCGCGCCATGTTCACGCGCGAACACCTGCTCAAATCACGCTGGTATAAACAGCGGCTGGAGGTCAAGCAGTCCCGGGACATTGCCCTGTGGCAGCGCAATGTCAGTTACCTGAAGCAATTCCTCGATGACGCGGACTATGCCGACGAGGCGAAACGCCTGGATATCGCCGGCCGTTACCGGCGCGCCACCGAACGACTCAAACAGGTTCAGAGCCGTCATTACCTCAAGACCCTGGTCGGCACGCTCGGCGCCGACCCGCTGGGACTCGCCACGGTCGCCGCCGGCAACACGCTGGTCAACTGGAACCGGATGAAGCTGTCTTTCTCCAGCAATGGCGCCGTCGAACACACTGGACAGGGGGGGTCTATTGATACCGGCCCCATGACGCTCCTGCAACGCTTCAAGGCACGCTTCCGGCGCGCGCGCCTGCAGTAAGCAGACAAAAACCTCACACAACGACTGTATCCGTCAGGCAACAGAATCGCCTGGTGGCGTTCGACCCGTCTGCACGCATCGGTTAGACTCGCATTACGACGATTCAGACTGTACTGAGGCGCATGAACCACACCTACACGGCTGCCACACTGGAAGCGCGCGATATTGCCTGCATCCGCGACGACCGCACCCTGTTCGACAAGCTTTCCTTCACCCTGGAAGCCGGTCAGGCGGTGTTGGTCGAGGGTCGCAACGGGAGTGGAAAAACCTCACTACTGCGCATTCTCTGTGGTATCCGTCAGCCGGATGAAGGCACCATCCACTGGAACGGTGGCGATATCTACCGGCTGGCCACCGGCTACAACGCCGCTACCGCCTGGGTCGGGCACAAGGACGGCATCAAACTGGAACTGAGCGCCGAGGAAAACCTGGTCTTCGCCCGCAGTCTCGGCACCCCCTCGGGGCTGGAAATCTCCGATGCGCTGGAGGCTATGGAACTTGGCGGTTTCGATGATGTCATTGCCATCAACCTGTCGGCCGGGCAGAAGCGCCGGCTGGCGCTGGCGCGGCTGCTGGTAACCCGGTCACCGCTGTGGATTCTCGATGAACCGTTTACCTCACTGGATACGCACGGAATCTCCCTGATTGAGAACATGATCAACATACATCTCGCCGACGGTGGTATGCTGGCGGTTACTTCGCATCACCCGGTGGGGCTGGACAGCGCCGACATCACGCGTATTAATCTTTCCGAATGAAACCCGCAACACTTCCACAGGCTTTTGCCATCCTGCTTCGCCGCGACCTGACGCTGGCATACCGGCGTCGTTCGGAAATCATTAACCCCTTGCTGTTTTTCGTGCTGGTGACGGCCATGTTCCCGCTGGGTGTCGGCGCCGACCCGGCGCTGCTGCGCGATATCGGTCCGGGCATCATCTGGGTTGCCGCCCTGCTCGCCGCCCTGCTGTCGCTGGAAACGGTGTTCCGCTCGGACTTCGACGACGGGTCGCTGGAACAGCTGTTACTCAGCCCGCATCCCCTGTCCGTGCTGATGATCGCCAAGGTGCTGGCGCACTGGCTGGTCACCGGCCTGCCGCTGTTGATCGTCGCACCCCTGCTCAGCATATTGCTCCACCTGTCGGACGACGCCATGCACACGCTGTTGATCACGCTGGCGCTTGGCACGCCGGTACTCAGCCTGGTCGGCGCCATTGGCGTGGCGCTGACGGTTGGACTGCGCAAGGGCGGCACCATCCTGTCGATACTGGTTATGCCCCTGTATGTCCCGGTACTGATCTTTGCCGCCAGCGCCGTCGCCAACAGCGACGCCGGCTTGCCGGTCAACGCCCACCTTTCCCTTCTCGCAGCGTTACTGGTGCTGGCGACCAGCCTGTCGCCCGCCGCCACCGCTGCATCACTGCGCATCAGCATGAGTTAACCATGTTACATTTCTTTCACAAGCTGGCCTCACCGAAACACTTCTACCGCATCAGCGGCAACTGGATTCCCTGGCTGGGACTGGCCTGCTTCGGCTTTACCCTGGCCGGCCTCTACGAGGGCCTGCTGGTCGCCCCCACCGACTACCAGCAGGGGGACAGTTACCGCATTATGTTCATTCATGTCCCGGCGGCCTGGATGTCCCTGTTTATCTACATGGTCATGGCCGGCGCCGGCGTCATTGGCCTGGTCTGGCGCATCAAGCTCGCCGAGATTATGGCCATCAGCAGCGCGCACATCGGCGCCTCCTTTACGTTCCTGGCGCTGATTACCGGGTCGATCTGGGGCAAGCCCATGTGGGGCGCCTGGTGGGTCTGGGATGCGCGGCTGACCTCGGAACTGATCCTGCTGTTCCTGTACCTCGGGGTTATTGCCCTGTACAACGCCGTCGAAGACAGTCGCACCGCTGCCCGCGCCACGTCGATACTTGCGCTGGTCGGCGTGGTCAACATCCCCATCATCCACTTCTCGGTGGAATGGTGGAATACCCTCCACCAGGGGCCCACGGTAACAAAATTCGGCGCCCCTTCGATCGATATACACATGCTGATCCCGCTATTGCTAATGGCCGTTGCGTTCAAGCTGTTCTATGTCATGGTCTTGCTGATGCGCGCGCGCGTCGAAGTCCTGCAACGTGAACGCAATACCGGCTGGGTACAGGAACTGGTGAGTGACTATGAGTGAGTTTCTGCATATGGGCGGTTACGCCGCCTACGTCTGGAGTTCCTACGGCATCGCACTGGTGGTGCTGCTGGCGAACCTGTTCGCGCCGATACTGGCGCACCGTAAACTGTTAACCCAACTCGCACGCCGTCATCAACGCGCGCGGAGGATGAAACGATGAACCCCACACGCCGCAAACGCCTGATCCTGATCGGCCTGATGGTAACCGGCGTCGCCGTTGCCGTCGGCTTCGCGCTCAATGCCTTCAACCAGAACCTGATGTTCTTCTATGCCCCCAGTGAGGTCATTGCCGGCGAGGCGCCGGTTGACCATCCGTTCCGGCTCGGGGGACTCGTCACCAAGGGCAGTGTAAAGCGGCTGCCCAACGGTCTGACTACGCGTTTCGAGGTCACAGATTTGACGAAAGCCGTGTCCGTTGAAGACACTGGCAT
>JALWRY010000298.1 GCA_027080445.1 Thiohalobacter sp.
TAACCCGGTGCACGCGGTACTGCACCTGGTGCTGGCATTTTTCACCGCTGCCGGACTGTGGTTGTTGCTGGAAGCCGAGTTCCTCGCCATTACGCTGGTGCTGGTCTACGTGGGCGCGGTGATGGTGTTGTTCCTGTTCGTGGTCATGATGCTGGACATTAATGTTGCCGAGGTGAAGGAAGGCTTTGCCCGTTACCTGCCTGTCGGCCTGAGCGTGGCCGGCCTGATGATTGTGGAAATGTGGCTGGTGATGAAGAGCCGGGCATTCGATGCTACACAGATGCCGGAGCCGCCTGCACGTGCGGCGGATTACAGCAATACGCATGAGATTGGCAGTGTGCTCTATACCAACTACGTCTACCCGTTCGAGATCGCCTCAGTGATCCTGGTGGTGGCGATTATCGCGGCCATTGCCCTGACATTGCGCAAGCGTAAATCGGCGAAGCGACAGGACCCGTCCGAGCAGGTGAAGATCCGCCGCCAGGACCGGGTACGCATGATCAAAATGGAGGCAGAGAGCAGGGACTGATTTCCGGCCCGTTCAAAACAAGATTATGGTGCTTTCCGACTTTCTGATTCTGGGTGCGGTGTTGTTCGGCCTGAGTGTGGCCGGTATTTTCATCAACCGTAAAAATGTCATTCTCCTGCTGATGTGCATCGAGCTGATGCTGCTGGCGGTGAATACCAACTTTATTGCGTTTTCGCACTTTCTTGGCGACAGCGCCGGGCAGGTGTTTGTATTCTTTATCCTGACTGTCGCCGCCGCCGAGGCCGCGATTGGCCTGGCGATACTGGTGGTGCTGTTCCGTAACCGGCAGACCATCAATGTCGATGACATAGACAGCTTGAAAGGATAGCGCCGTGGAACAGATCTATCTCGCCATTGTTCTTGCCCCGCTGATCGGTTCACTGCTGGCCGGCCTGTTCGGCAAGTTTATCGGCCGTAGCGGGGCGCACTGGGCCGCTATCCTGGGCGTGGCGACCTCGTTCGTGTTGTCGGTCGTGGTGTTCAAGGACCTGGTGATCGATGGTGGCGAGATATTCAATGGCACGGTCTACACCTGGATGGTGGCCGACGGCCTGCACATGGAGGTCGGTTTCCTCATCGACCGGCTGACCGTGTTGATGATGCTGGTGGTGAGCTTCGTTTCATTGATGGTGCATATCTACACGGTCGGCTATATGCACGACGACCCGGGTTACCAGCGCTTCTTCAGTTACATCGCCCTGTTTACCTTCTCCATGCTGATGCTGGTCATGTCCAACAACTTCGTGCAGCTGTTCTTCGGCTGGGAAGCGGTGGGCCTGGTATCCTATTTGCTGATCGGCTTCTGGTACAAGCGGCCCTCGGCGATCTATGCCAATCTCAAGGCCTTCCTGGTGAACCGGGTGGGGGACTTTGGTTTCCTGCTGGGTATTGCGGCGATCGCCCTGTACTTTAACTCGCTGGACTATGCCGAGGTCTTCGCGGCGGCGCCGGGCATGGCGAACGCACAGATCGAAATCTTTAGTGGCGTGCCCTGGTCGGCCATGACCGTGATCTGCATCCTGTTGTTCATTGGCGCCATGGGTAAATCCGCGCAGGTACCCCTGCACGTGTGGCTGCCGGATTCCATGGAAGGCCCGACCCCGATCTCTGCCCTGATCCACGCGGCAACCATGGTGACCGCCGGTATCTTCATGGTCGCGCGTATGTCGCCGTTGTTCGAGCTGTCCGAGACAGCCCTGAGCTTCGTGCTGGTGATCGGTTCGATCACGGCCCTGTTTATGGGATTCCTGGGTGTCGTTCAGAACGACATCAAACGCGTCATTGCCTATTCGACCCTGTCGCAGCTGGGTTACATGACCGTGGCGCTGGGCGTATCGGCCTACTCGGCGGGTATCTTCCACCTGATGACCCACGCGTTCTTCAAGGCCCTGCTGTTCCTGGCGGCCGGTTCGGTGATTATCGCCATGCACCACGAACAGGACATTCGTAAAATGGGTGGCCTGAAAAAATACATGCCCATTACCTACTGGACCTTCCTGGTGGGGTCGCTGGCGCTGATCGGGTTCCCCGGACTGGCCGGGTTCTTTTCCAAGGACACGATCATCGAGGCGGTGCAGGCATCGCATATTGCCGGCTCAGGGTTCGCCTATGTCTCGGTGTTGCTCGGGGTGTTCGTGACAGCACTGTACAGCTTCCGCGTATTCTTCCTGGTGTTCCATACCAACGAACGGTTTGACCAGCATACCCGCGAACACCTGCACGAAACGCCGGCCGTGGTGACCATGCCGCTGATCCTGCTGGCCGTTCCATCGATTGTCGCCGGCTACTGGATTGACCCGGTGGTGTTCGGGGACTACTTCGGTAACGCCATCTATGTCAGCCAGGCGCACGATGTCATTGGCCACCTGTCGGAAGAATTCCACGGGGTTGGCGGGTTTATCCTGCACGGTATCGAGGGACCGGCCTTCTGGCTGGCCATGGCGGGGCTGTTGACCGCGTGGTACGTCTACACCCGCCAGCCGGATCTGGCCAACCAGGCGCGCATGCGTTTTTCACTGGTCTACCGCATTCTCGTGAACAAGTACGGCTTTGACCGTTTCAACGAAATCGTCTTTGCCGGTGGCGCGCGCGGAACCGGCTGGACGCTGTGGAAACTGGGCGATGTGCTGCTGATCGATGGCCTGCTGGTCAACGGCAGCGCGAAGGTGGTGGGCTGGTTGTCCGGCATCGTGCGCCATGTCCAGTCCGGTTACCTGTACCACTATGCCTTCAGCATGATTATCGGTTTGTTGCTGCTGTTGTGGTGGAGTATTGGATTTGTGCCCAATGGTTAGAATGCCTGTAAAAAACGGGAACCCGCCTGTGAAAGGAAAGATGGATGAGTGAGTTACCCCTGCTCAGTATGGTGATCTGGCTGCCGATTCTCGGCGGCCTGGTGGTACTCGCCGCCAGCGAATGGGAACACCTGAATCCCCGACCGATTGCGCTTGGCTTCGCGGTGGTGACTTTCCTGTTGAGCCTGTTGTTGTATACCGGTTTCGATGTGACCACGGCGGCCATGCAGTTCCAGGAGCGCATTTCCTGGATCGAGACATTCAACATCTGGTATCACCTTGGCGTGGACGGTATCTCCATGCCGCTGATCATACTTACCACGTTTACCACCATCCTGGTGGTACTGTCCGGCTGGGAAGTGATCCGCAAAAAGCCGGCCCAGTACTTTGCCTCTTTCCTGATTATGGAAGGCCTGATGAACGGTGTGTTCGCGTCGCTGGACGCCATGCTGTTCTACGTGTTCTGGGAAGGCATGCTGATCCCGATGTTCCTGATTATCGGCGTGTGGGGCGGGCCGCGGCGCGTCTATGCGACCATCAAGTTCTTCCTCTATACCTTCCTTGGTTCGGTATTCATGCTGGTTGCGCTGATCTATATGCATACGCAGTCCGGCAGTTTCTCGATCCTTGATTTCCATGCGCTGAAACTGGGGATGACCGAGCAGATTCTGATCTTTATCGCCTTCCTGATGGCGTTTGCCGTCAAGGTGCCCATGTGGCCGGTGCATACCTGGTTGCCAGATGCGCACGTGGAAGCGCCGACCGGCGGTTCCGTGATCCTGGCGGCCATCATGCTGAAGATCGGCGGTTACGGGTTCCTGCGCTTCAGCCTGCCGATTACCCCGGACGCCAGTAACCAGCTCGACTGGCTGATTATTCTTATGTCACTGGTGGCGGTGGTCTACATCGGTTTTGTCGCACTGGTGCAGCAGGATATGAAAAAGCTGATTGCCTATTCATCCATTGCGCATATGGGTTTCGTGACCCTGGGCCTGTTCCTGATCTTCACCATCATGGAGAACAATGCCGGCAGCAGCCAGGGGGCGGTGATGGCGATGGAAGGCGGCATGGTGCAGATGGTGTCGCACGGCTTTATTTCAGCGGCCCTGTTCCTGTGTGTCGGCGTGCTGTACGACCGCGTGCACAGTCGCGAGATTGCCGATTACGGCGGGGTCGCGAATACCATGCCGGTGTTCGCCGCCTTCATGATGCTGTTTGCCATGGCCAACTCAGGCTTGCCGGGCACCTCCGGGTTTGTCGGTGAGTTCATGGTGATCCTGTCCAGTTTCAAGGCGAACTTCTGGTTTGCTTTCCTGGCGGCAACCACCCTGATCCTCGGTGCATCCTATACCCTGTGGATGGTGAAACGGGTGATGTTCGGCGAGGTGGCCAATGACAATGTCGCCGCCTTGCAGGACATCAATGGCCGTGAAGCCGTGATCCTCGGCAGCCTGGCCGTCATGGTGCTGTTCTTCGGCCTGTGGCCCGGGCCACTGGTTGAAGTGATGCAAACGAGTATTCAGAACCTTGTCGCGCATATCGCGATATCGAAGCTATAGGAATCGGCATGATCGTACCCGCCAGTGAATTCATGATGATACTGCCCGAGATCTTCGTGCTGTCGATGGCCTGCCTTATCCTGGTACTCGATTTGTTCCTGAGTGACAGCGAACGGAATATCAGTTACTGGCTGACCCAGCTGACACTGGTGTTTGCCGCGGTGATTACCCTGTCGATCGACAAGGGCGAGACACAATTACTGTTCTTCGGCACCTTTATCTCCGATCCGATGGGCGCCGTACTCAAGGTATTTATC
>JALWRY010000299.1 GCA_027080445.1 Thiohalobacter sp.
CCGCTGGAAGATCGACGATGTGCTCGGTGTCTGGCCGCTGCACGGACTGTGCGGCGCCTGGGGCGGCATCGCCTGCGGTATTTTCGGCAGCAAGGCGCTGGGCGGTCTGGGCGGTGTCACCTTGTCCGCGCAGCTGGTCGGAACGGCGATGGGCATAGGCATTGCGCTGATCGGCGGCTTTGTCGTCTACGGTGCAATCAAACTGGTGCTGGGCCTGCGTCTTGACCAGGAGCAGGAATTCCAGGGCGCCGACCTCAGTATTCACCACATCTCCGCAACACCGGAATTTGATCGTTAGCGCCTGGTCATATCGACATGGGTCCCGGCAGGAGGGTCATCTGGCGCTGATTTTGTTATAATGTCCATTATTATGTACGATGTAATTCATTGCGACCATAAAAATGGACGAAAAGATGAGAAGCACCCAACTGAATCTGACCCTGCCGATCCCGGTCGGGCGGGCCATAAGGAAGCTTGGGCAAGATATCCGTGACGCCAGGCTCAGGCGGCGTATTTCCACCGCTGTTATGGCCGAAAGGGCCTCTATCAGCCGAACGACCCTGAACAAGATCGAAAAGGGCGACCCCGGCGTTTCGCTTGGTAACTATGCCAATGTGCTCTTTGTGTTAGGTCTGGCTGAGCGGTTGGGCGAACTGGCGGATGTCAGAACGGATACCGTGGGTCTTGAACTCGAAGAAGAACGCCTGCCGCAGCGTATCCGCAACCCGCGCCGATCCGGGCAGAAGAACAAGGCGTGATGGAAACCGAAGTACTCGTCTATGTGGACATTGCCGGCGAGTCACACCGGGTTGGGCGACTGTGGGCGCGTGTGCGCAAGGGCAGAGAAAGCGCTACCTTCGAATATGATCCTGACTGGCTCGCGTATGCAGCGCGTTTCTCGCTGGAACCGGCGCTCACGCTTGGCCCTGGTCCTTTCCATACACCTTCAGATAAATCTCTCTTTGGAGCTATTGGCGACTCTGCCCCGGATCGTTGGGGGCGGGTTTTGATGCGCCGGGCGGAACGACGACGGGCGGAGCGTGAGAGCGAGACGCCGCGTACCCTGATGGAAATTGACTATCTGCTCAGGGTCGATGATGAAGCCCGTCAGGGCGCCTTACGCTTTGCCCGGGAGCCGGGAGGCCCATTTCTTGCCGAACATGAAACGGCCCGCATACCGCCCCTGATTGATTTGCCACGGTTGTTGTCGGCAGCGGAACATGTCGTTGGCGATACGGATAATGACGAGGATCTGCGGCTGTTGCTGGCGCCTGGTTCGTCACTGGGGGGCGCGCGTCCCAAGGCCTCCGTTCGAGACCGGGACGGGCATCTTGCCATCGCCAAGTTCCCTCACAAGGATGATGAGATCAATACGGTTCTGTGGGAGGCCGTTGCGCTGCGGCTTGCGGCAAAGGCCGGTATTCCTGTGCCCGACTGGCGGATTGAGCCTGTGTTGAACAAGCCGGTATTGTTGCTGCGTCGGTTCGACCGTGTGCAAGGACAGCGGCCGGATTCAGGCGCCCGCATTCCTTTTCTTTCGGCCATGAGTATGCTCGGCGCCAATGACAACGAATCACGCAGTTATCTGGAATTCGTCGATGCGCTGCGCCGGTATGGCGCCAGCCCGAAACAGGATATGCATGTGCTGTGGCGACGTATCGTGTTCAATATTCTGATTTCCAACACCGATGATCATTTACGTAATCACGCTTTTCTGTATACCGGCCCGGACGGCTGGCGATTGGCCCCGGCCTATGATCTCAACCCGGTACCCACGGATATCAAACCACGCGTTCTGACCACGGCGATTGATCTCGACGATGCTACGGCCTCGCTGGATCTGGCGAGGCGTGTGGCGGGGTATTTTGAGCTGGATGAAAACAGGGCGCGGATGATTGCAGCCGAAGTTGCGCGGGCGGTGGCAACGTGGCGTGAAGAAGCCGCGCGAACGGGCCTTGCACAAGCCGAGATTGATCGCATGGCATCAGCTTTCGAACATGATGACTTGAGAAGCGCGCTTTGAATGCCCGGGCGCGACAGATTACTCACCAGGCAAACAATAGTTGACTGCGACAGGTCCCTGCCTTAAAGTCCCGCGCCGTCAATCAGGTGCTTTTCGCGTAGTCTGCGCGAAAGTGAAACGGGAAGCCGGTGCGCTGTTTTCAGCAATGCCGGCACTGCCCCCGCAACGGTAAGTGAGTACAGACAGGTTCAAACGCCACTGCGCAGGATGCGCGGGAAGGCAACCTGTCGGCAGCCGCCGCTCACGAGTCCGGAGACCGGCCTGATTGAGACAACCTGCCGCGTGGGGCGAGCAAGGTGTCGGTGTGTCTGGCTGTTGTCGTGTCATGTCTCCGATTCAGGGTTGATCCCGCGCGTTCGATTCATTTTTCATTGCACGGGTGGTGCAACACGCTTTCGGAGATCAACATGTCCTGCGCCGATCAATCTTTTTCAACTCATCTGTCCCGCATTGCGCCTGCCTTAACGCTGGCGTTGCTGTTCCCCTGTACACAAGCCTCTGCAACGCAGACCATCAACGGTGATACCGTGGTGGTGACTGCCACGCGAACCGCACAGACGGCTGATGCATCCATGGCGTCCGTGCAGGTGATTAGCCGCAGTGATATTGAACGTTCACAGGCCAATGATGTCGCTGAATTGCTGCGGTTTTTTGCAGGTGTGGATATTGGCCGCAGTGGTGGGCCGGGTCAGCAGACTTCGGTTTTTATCCGTGGTGCGGAGAGTAACCACACGCTCATGTTGATCGATGGCGTCAAGGCGAATACTGCAACAGACGGTGGTGCAGCCTGGCAAAATATTGATCCCGCATTGATAGACCATATCGAGATTGTACGTGGCCCACGTTCCAGCCTGTATGGTTCCGAGGCGATTGGTGGCGTCGTGCAGATCTTTACCCGCAAGCCTTCAAAAGGTGTCAGCGAGGGAGGAAGTTTTGGCCTTGGCAGTAATAATACCGTGCGTGGTGATGCACGCCTGTCGGGTACCCAGGGCAAGGTGCGTGGCAGTATGGCATTGTCCTTCCAGAATACAGATGGTTTTCAGACGTTGATCAGCCAGACGGATGATCGTGGCTATAACAACAAGACGGTGAATGTTGATGTTGGTGTTGATCTTGGTGCTGTCGATGTTGCGTTCAGTACCTGGGTCACGAAGGGAAAGACGGAATACTACGCGGGTTTCCCTCCATTCATTTCACCCGCAGACCAGGATTTCCGTAACCAGGTGACTGCCATTACCTTGTCCGGTTCACCCGTCGACAACTGGGACAGCCGACTCAAACTGAGTTTTAACGAAGACCGTATCGCCCAGAATCAGTCCAGTGATGTGGCCGATACCGAACGTTGGGCGGCGGACTGGCAGAATGATATACAGCTTGGCGAAACCCAGTTACTGACCGTTGGTGCTTATGCTGCAAATGAAAATGTTGACTCATTGAGTTTTGGAACGCGAGTCGACGAGGACAAGAATATAACAGCGTTATTTGGGCAGGATCAGGTTACCCTGGGCCAGGTAAGTCTGCTGCTCGCCACACGCTATACCGATGACGAGATTTTCGGTACCGAGACAACCTGGAATACGACACTGGGTTACCACTTTGCCGATGGCACCAGCGTTTACGCAAGCGCCGGCACCGGTTACAAGGCGCCAAGTTTCTTTGACCTGTTTGGTTTTGGTGGTAATGCCGGCCTCAACCCGGAAAAGTCGACCAATTATGAAGTGGGTATAAAACACCGGATCAACACGGGTAATCGTTTGTCGTTGACAGCATTCTGGAATGACATCGACGACCTGATCAATTTCGTCGATCCTGATGGTTTCGGAGGCCCGCTTCCAGGGCAGAATATCAATATCGACAAAGCACGCATTCGCGGTGTGGAAGTTGAGTACCATTACGCCTTCGGCCATTGGTCGGGTTACGTGTCCGGTACTTATCAGAACCCGGAAGATCGCGCGACGAATGATCAATTGTCGCGCCGTGCAAAGAAAAGCCTGACGGCTACACTGGATTACCGGACCGGACCTTACCAGTTTGGCGGGCATTTCCTTGCCACAGGCGAACGTGACGATTCAGCCTTTAATACCACGGTGCTGAGGGGGTACGGCGTACTCGACCTGAATGCCAGCAAGAAAATCAATCCCAACCTGACCGTGCGCGGGCGTCTGGAAAATGTCTTTGACAAGGACTATCAAACCGCAGGAGGCTTCAAGACCCAGGGCCGGGCAGTATTCCTGAACCTGGATTTCTCGGGCAAGGGTATCTGATTGCGTTTGCAGGGCGAGGCTGTATTGAGTCTGTACTGAAGGTACAATGCCATTGGTGCAACGACAGGATAAACAGGTGCTGAATGGGTGACCCGGTGCGCTGGCATTGCCTGAAGAATGCCGATGCGGTTGCTGCGGAAGCGTTGTCGCGGATACAGCATGCTGCACAGCAGGCCATTGCCGCGCGCGGCCGCTTCAGTATCGTGCTGGCCGGCGGCACTACGCCGGAGCAGGTGTATCGCAGGTTGAAGGACAGCGATACCGACTGGTCACGCTGGTTTGTCTGGTTCGGTGACGAACGTTGTTTACCACCGGACCACCCGGAGCGCAATAGTCTAA
>JALWRY010000300.1 GCA_027080445.1 Thiohalobacter sp.
GACCTACCCTCCTCGATTATGGCTCTGTGCTTCAAGCTGGTTCTTACCCAACCCGAAGCGTAACCCACGTCCTTCGAGGTTGGGTAGGTCAATGCATAATGTCTACACAACCAGACGGTTTGGTGTGCGGGGCGTGTCAGGCGGCTGAAAGGTTCAGTGGCGCGCTGCCGGGAGGTGGCAGGTCCGGCGTTTTTTCCAGTACCTCGAAGGCGTCGTGGCGCACGTGGTTCTGCTTCATTTCCTCACGCAGCATGTCCTCGGTGACCACGCCTTTTTCCACACATTCCTTCAGCAGGCCGAAGAACAGACGGGTCTGGTTGACGTCCGGGTGTTCCTTGTAATTGCCCAGCAGGCCGTATTCGCCAAACAGCTTGCGGCGTGCACGCATGGCCCAGGCCACCGGCGGGAACAGGCGGAAACGCTCGGCGGGCCGCCAGTCGATCGGCAGGCCGGCCTTCCACGGCTGGGTCTTGCGGCGGGTGACGTGCAGCATTTTAGTTTCGGGTGTGAGCTTGTCGAAGTCGTTCCAGACATTCTCGAACAGGCCGATGGTGTCGCGGTCTTCCATGCGCAGGCAGATCCACGGCATGTAGTCGCGCTTGAATTCGAACATGTCGTTGAAGGATTGCTCCACCTTCCAGTGCGTCAGCTTTTCGCAGTCCAGCAACATGACGCTGGAGGCCAGGCAGCGGTCGATAATGCCCTTGGTGCCGGAACGCGGCCGGCACATAATGGCCTTGCCCTGCATGTCGCGTGACAGCAGTTCCCAGATGTCGGCGATAGCAAAAATATCCGGGTCGATGACCACGGCGCGGCCCTGGTAGCCCATCAACTCCGGCGGCATGAAGCGCGTCGGCGTGAAAGATTGCAGGTCGTCATTCAGCCAGGTGCGCTTGACGCCGTCGCGCAGGTATAACTGGCCTTCGCGTTCCCGGAAGAACGGGTAGTCTTTGGTGTCGATAATGCGAACGTCGAATTTGTCGTTGTGCTGTGAATTGCGACGCAACGCATACTCGGCCACCAGCGCGCCGACAATCTGTTTGTGGTTGGTCTGTATGAAAACGCAATGATCCATGGAATCGCCTGGCCTCGTACCCGTCAGATTACTGTCAAATATAATTATAGTGCTGCTATTGTAGCGGATTTATTCAGGAATTCCAGCGGCTTAGTGTGTGGCAACCGAGGCGCTGGTGGCTTCTTCCGGGGCGGTCGACTCGGCCTTGTAGCCAAAAACCGGGTTCAATCGTTCGCCAAGTAGTTCATTCATCGCACGAATTTGCCCGTCATCGAAATAGTCCCGGTAGCCGCCGACCTTGGCCTTGCGAACCTTGTAGGAATTCGGGTTTTTGCGGTCTTTCGGCACCATGCGGCTGCCGCTCAGCCAGAAAGTGCGTTTTTGCTCCATCTTGCGCATATTGTCGATGGAGGCGAATTCCACCGCTTCGCGGATTTCGTCCTCGTTGCCGGGGGTACCGATGAAATTGACCACACGTTCCAGGCTGCCGGCAGTGTCGGAACGCAGGTCTTCGTACCGCACGATGAGCAACTGGCCGACTTTTTCCGCTTCACTGGCCCACAGGTTAAGGTAATCGATGATTTTAGGCAGGCCGGACGGGTGCATGATGAAGTCGTAGACTGAAATATCGGCGCCGTGCTCCGGGTAGTCGTTCAGTGCCTTTTTGCCCGGGCGCATGCGGTATTTCCACTGGAAAAACTGGGAGACCGCCACATCCAGCGGGTTGCGGATCAGCAGCACAACCTTCTTGTTGTAGAAATCCGCCTTGCTGTCGGTATTGCCGGTGTAGTCCTTGATGTAATTGTCGTGGGTAAAGAATAGCTTCGGGATGGCGTGGTTTTTCTTGTGCAGGTTATCGAAGCCGATAAGGTGGCGTTCCGACAGGCCGTGTTTGACCTGGTAGAAGCGCGAAATCATCACCCGCAGCCAGGTACGCCCGCTTTTGCCAAAGGACACGATGACGGCATCCGCCAGCTTCAGCTTGCGGTACTCTTCCTTGCCGCGCAGCCAGCGGTCAATGCGGATTTTCTTTTCCTTCGGCAGGAAAAACAGGAGTCCGAGGACCAGAAACCGGGTGAGTTTCTTGAGGACGGTATGCATGAATGGCGACCTTGCGAGGTAATGACGCAGATTTCGGAAAGGGGCGGATTCTAGCATGATTACAGCGAGCCGGCATCCACGGAGCTGGTCGGAAGCCGACCGGCTGGCGGTAAATTTTGCTATAGTGCCCGGCCTTTAGGGATCGGACAGGGTCGGGGCACGTGACGGGTAGACACAAGATAGCCTGGAAACCCCAGAACTACGAAGCGCGCGTGGCGAGCGTGCGTATCCGCTGTCTCAAGCCCATGAAAGTGCTGCGCCGGCAGGGATTACCCATCGAGTTGTACCGGGAGCGGCACGAAAAGGACTATCGCCTGATCATCTTTTCCAAGGCTTACCACGCCAGGGATGTCGATCTGGCGCGGCGGCTGAAATCACGCGGCACGAAAATCGTTTTTGACTTGTGCGACAACCACTTCCTGCTGGCCAGCGAACGGGTTGAGCGGTTGAAAACCATGCTCGGACTGGCGGATCACTGGGTCGTATCCAGCCGTGCCCTCGCGGATGTGGTTCGCCAGGAAATGGCGGGTGAGGCGCGCCCGATCACCGTAATCGAGGATGCGGTGGAGACGGATCTGTCAGGCCCTGTGCTGGATCTGTGGGGGCGGGCCAGGGCGCAGAGACAGTTGCATCAACTGAAGCGGTTCCTGAACGGCCCGGCCAACCGACAGGCCCTGCACCTGGTGTGGTTTGGTAACCACAAGGCGAGTTATGGCGACTCGGGGCTTGCCCACATGCAAAAACTTCGGCCGCTGCTGGAACGTCTGCACAGCCGTTATCCCCTGACGCTGACGATTATCAGCAATTCCCGGGAGGTCTTCGAAAACGTCTTCCGGGACTGGCAGCTGCCGCTGTTCTACCTGGACTGGAGCGCCCATACCTTCTTCGACGCCATGCGTTCTCACCAGGTTACTGTGATCCCCATCGAGGTCAACGCGTTCACCCGGGTGAAGACCAATAACCGCATTGCCCTGTCACTGTCACTGGGGCTTGGGGTGGTAGCTGATGGCATAGACAGCTACCGGGTGTTTTCCGACTGTGCGTTCCTGGATGACTGGGAAAGGGGACTGTCCGCCTACCTCGAAGATCCCCGCCTGATCCGGCAGCACACAGATTGCGCCACCGGACTGATACAGGCGCAATTCAGTATCCCCGTGATTGCGAAGCGCTGGCAGGGCCTGATTGAAGGGGTGCTGACCGGGTAACTGGATGGCGAGTGGCTAGATTTTCCGAAACAGGGCAGCCAGTTCGTCACCCCTCGACGTCAACCGCGCCAGTGGAATGTAGAGTTTTGCCAGCCATTTCAGGACGGGCTTCTTTTCCGACGGGGTGCCTGTGTTCTGCATTTTGTAGTCCAGGCTTCTTAGCAGGATTTTCGGTTTTGCCGGGATATTCATGGATTCTGGCTGGAGGCCATGTTCGGTGGCCAGTCGCTTCAGGTTGTCTTTGTTATATAGCATCAGATGACGGGGGATTTCGTTGGCAAACCAGTATTCACCGAACAGGCTGCGCCCGAGTGAGTTGCTGTTCGGTGTCCTGATCAGGACATAGCCGCCAGGCCGGGTGATACGAGCAATTTCAGCCAGCAAGTCATGTGGCTTAGGGACATGTTCGAGCAGGTGGTGCGCGGTAACGAAATCAAAAGTGTTGCTCTCAAAGGCAGCGGATACAAGATCGCCATGGAAGACATCGAGTCCGTTGTTACGACAGATTTCTACTGCTTTGGCGTTGAATTCGACGCCCTGGCATTGCCAGCCGATGGATTTCAGACGCAGCAGATTTTCCCCATTACCGGTGCCTATATCCAGTACCCGGCCTTCGGGAACGTATGGGATAACGTTGGGAATCGGCTTGTCGGGACGAATACGATCCAGCAGGCGCTCGTCGTTTTCAATGCGGAGGTGATGGTAGCCCATCCTGTACTTGAGGGTTCGTAGTGCCCGCCTGGAGAAATGTGGTTGTTTCGGCTCGGTGTATATCGAGTACGAGTCGGGATAAAAGTCTGCGATTTCATCAGGTGTCGGGCCAGGTGTCAGGTAGACCAGGCTACATACGGTGCAGCGGTCGTAGTCATAACGCTTGTTCCCACCGAACATCAGGTCCCTGCCTGACAGGTCATGTTTGCCGGTATTGCCGCACAGTGGGCAGGTGCTGGTTGAATCCGGGGAGGGTGAATGTGGCATGTTTGGCGTGTTTTGTGGTTGAGTTGGCCTCGCATTATATAGCAATAAGGCCGCAGGATTTCTTGGCAGGAATTGGGTAAATGCACGGATATTGATAGGATACCGTCCAGCCAGAGCCACCCTGCCAACGGAACAATGCAATGAAGCTGGACGAATGCCGAATAATTGAGCTGCCTGTCATCAACGATGCCAGGGGAAATCTTTCCTTTATCGAAGGGAACAGGCACATCCCTTTCGATATCCGGCGGGTTTACTATCTCTATGATGTGCCTGG
>JALWRY010000301.1 GCA_027080445.1 Thiohalobacter sp.
GGACCGGCGCTCCAACAGCTGGAAGAACGTAACACTACAAACGCCGATTCGCTGGGCGCCAGACGACCCGCTGGAGGCATTGACCTTCCGCTTGTTGATGCTGGATGCGGCGGCGGCGCCGGACAATGTCCTGCGCGCGGTGCAGCCCCGCGAGGCCTGTATCGAATGCGTTGACCGCGATCGCCTGGCGCAGGACGAAACCCTGTTGCGAGAGCTGTTTGGCCTGCTGGTGCTGGCGCACTATAAAACGCAACCGTCGGACCTGCGCCAGTTGCTGGATGCCGTGAACCTGTCGGTGACTCTGTTGCGCCTGAACGGCCACGTCGCGGCGGCGGCGCTGGTCGCCGATGAAGGCGGGTTCGACCCTGAACAGGCCGAGGCGATTGCCGCCGGCATTCGCCGTCCCTATGGCCACCTGTTACCGGAAACACTCGCCGTACACCTGGGCAGGGTCGAGGCGCCGTTGCAGCGTGCTGCCCGGGTGATGCGCATTGCTGTACATCCGGCGGTGCAGGGGAGGGGGCTGGGTTCACAGTTACTGACGCACATTGGCGAGGCAAGCCGACAGGCGGGTTACGACTACCTGGGGTCAAGCTTTGGCGCCGATGCGCGTTTGCTGCGTTTCTGGAACAGGGCCGGTTTGCAACCCGTGCGGGTGAGTGAACGGCGCAGCGCCAGCAGCGGGTATCATTCGGTGGTCGTTATGAAGGCGTTGAGCGAGCGTGGTGAAAATTTGTTGACCGCAGCGCGCCGGCGTTTTTTGCGGCATTTTCCGCACCAGTTGTCTGACAGTCTTCGGGACCTGGAAACACCACTGGTGATAGCGTTGATGCGTCATGCGCCGGACAACATGCTGGCGTTGACTGAGGACGACCGGGACGATGTACGACGCTTTGCCTTTGAGCGACGTTTCCTTGAATCGGCCATCGGCGCGCTCTGGCCGTGGTTGTGTAACCGCCTGATGTCGCCGCAGTCACTCGATGCACTGGATGCTGCGGACGCGGAACTGCTGGTTGCGCGTATATTGCAAAAGCGCGACTGGGCGTACTGTGCCCATCGTGCCGGGCTGACCGGTCACCGGCAGACACTGGAACAACTGCGCGGACTGGTGCGGCAACTCCTGGCGTGATTCTGTTAGGATAGGCGGTATTATGAGCCGATACATCGATGAAGCCGCGGGTGACAGACAGGACTGTACTGGTGTCCTGCTGGTCAACCTCGGTACCCCGGACAAGCCGGATACCGGTTCAGTGCGCCGTTACCTGGCCGAGTTTCTCTGGGACCCGCGGGTTGTCGAGATCTGGCGGCCGCTGTGGTGGCTGATCCTGCACGGTGTCATCCTGCGCATACGCCCGCGCAAGGTGGCGGCCCTGTACCGCTCGATCTGGACAGCGGAAGGCTCGCCGTTACTGTTTATCCCGCAACAGCAATGTGAACGGATTGCAGCACGGCTTGCCGAGCTTGTGCCGGGCCGTGTCGAAACCGTGCTGGCCATGCGTTATGGTTCCCCATCGATCGAAGCCGGTCTTGATGTGTTGCGCCAACGGGGCGCGCGTCGTTTACTGGTGTTGCCTTTATACCCGCAGTATTCGGCGACCACCACGGCCTCGGTGTTCGACGAGGTCGCCAGGGTGCTGACCCGCTGGCGTCGCGTGCCCGGCCTGCGCTTTATCCACCATTACCACGACGACCCGGGCTATATCGACGCGCTGGCAGCCAGCATGCGCGAATACTGGCGCGAACACGGGCAGCCGGATAAGTTATTAATGTCGTTTCACGGTATACCGGAGCGCTGTGCACTGGCAGGCGACCCGTATTATGACGAGGTGCAGCAAACCGCACGCAAGCTTGCCGATGCACTGGAACTGCGCGACGAGCAATGGCTGCTGGCGTTCCAGTCACGTTTCGGTCGCGAGCCGTGGTTGTCCCCCTATGTAGATGGCACCCTGAAAGACTGGGGCGCGCGGGGTATCGGCCGGGTCGATGTCGTGTGCCCCGGTTTCAGCGCCGATTGCCTGGAAACCCTGGAAGAGATTTCCGTGCAGAACCGCGAGACATTTCTGGCCAGCGGCGGACGTGAATTTCATTACATCCCTGCGCTGAATACGCGCGACGACCATATCGAAGCTCTGTCGCAACTGCTTCGGCGTCACCTGTGTGGCTGGGTCAATGACAGCGCGCCCGTGGTGGAACGCTGACCGGGGCCGGTTATGGCAGACGGGCGTTCCCGACCACGCGTTGCGGTCAGCAGTTGCCTGCTGGGTGAAGCGGTGCGCTACGACGGTGAGCACAAGTGCAACGACGGCGTCATCGAACTGCTGTCGGCACACTTCGAGGGCGTCCCCGTGTGTCCTGAAGTGGCGATTGGCATGGGCGTACCGCGTCCACCGATCCGGCTGGTGAAGCTGGAAGCGGGTATTCGCGCACGGGGTGTGGAGGATGCCAGCCACGATGTTACTCAGTTACTACAGGCTTTCGCACGGCAATGCATCGTCCAGCTGGCCGGTGTCAGTGGTTACATCTTCAAGAGCCGCTCACCGAGTTGTGGTTTGAGTGATACCGACCTGTTCAATGCCGATGGCGGGCTGCTTGGAAAAACGACGGGCATTTTTTCCGCCATGATCCACGAGCGTCTTCCTGAACTGCCCGTGATCGATGAGCATCAGCTGGAGGACCCGGCGCAACGCGACGCTTTCGTGCAACAGGTGCGAGACTACCATGCGAAACAGCGGGGTGGGCGATGAGCGTCAGTGTGCTTGCCCTGCAGCGTGCCAGGAAGCAGCTGGAAGCCTTCTGTGCCGCGCGTCAGGCTCCGGGCAGTGAGTTGCACTGCCGGTTGCAGGACGACAGCCTGATCCTGCAACAGAACGGGCAGTCACTGGTCAGATTGCAACTCGATGGTGCGGAGTGGAAAGTATTCTGGTTTCGCGATGCGGTGCAATGGGAACCCTGGCCACATCTGCCGGTTTGCGACGACATCCGTCAGGTGATCGAGGCACTGGAACAGGCGCCCCTGCACGTGCACTGGAAAGCCTAGGTGGAACCGGCCGGGTCAGGTGGAGGAACAAAGCCCTTAGCTTCAGCATCAAGGCATAACAGGTCCGCCGAGGCCATATCGTAATACCAGCCATGTAATTGCAGGCGGTTTTCCGCCACACGTTTTTGTATCCACGGGAAGGTCTCCAGGTTGGACAGCGATATCCGGATGGCATCCAGTTCACAGGCGTAGATACGTTCATCGAGCGTATTCAGGTCGGTCCTGTCGAGGGCGCGTTGGCGGGCGCTCTCGGCAAGGCTCATCCAGCCGGCGATAAACCGGTCTTCGCAGCCCTCGGCCTGTCCTTCGAGCAAGGCACGGATGCCGCCGCAGCGCGCATGGCCCAGTACGATAATATGTTCAACCTCCAGGCCGCATACCGCGAACTCCAGTGCGGCGCTGGTGCTGTGCCAGTCGCCTTCACCCTCGCAGGGCGGTACCAGGTTGGCTACGTTACGAATCACGAACAGGCTGCCCGGGGTGCTGTCCGTGATCACGGCGGGGTCGACGCGTGAGTCACAGCAGGCGACAATCGCCACCTTCGGTGATTGTCCAAGGTGAGCGAGTTCCATCAGTTGTTGACGATTTTCCTCGTAGTAACCACGACGAAAACGACGGTATCCCGCTACGAGTTGATCAATGGCATTCAATCCTGTCTCCGCTGTTGCCGTCCTGAATTCGACCGGGCCACAGTGTAGACGGGTTTCATGTCGGGCAAAAGTCGATTATTGTCTTCATACTACGTGTCTTTCATCAGGTTAAGGGAAAACAGGCCATGAGCGAGCAGGATAAACCACCCGGAGAATCGACCGAAAACGGCGTTTTCCATGCACCCTGGGAAAAGTCTTTCGACAGGATAGTGACGCCGTTCGAGGAGTTTATCCATCGTCAGACGACCTCGGGCCTGTTGCTTATGGCGACGGCGATACTGGCGCTGGTGATGGCAAACAGCGCCCTGTCCGGGATATACCTGGATGTGTTGCATACCCCGGTGGGTTTCAGTGTCGGTGACTGGCGGTTAGAGAAAACCCTGCACCACTGGATAAACGACGGCCTGATGGCGCTGTTCTTCTTCGTGGTGGGACTGGAACTCAAGCGTGAAATTCTCGTCGGCGAGCTGGCTGCGCCACGCCAGGCGGCCTTGCCGATCGTCGCCGCCATCGGCGGCATGCTGGTGCCGGTGCTGGTGTATTTTGCTTTCAATACCGGTGGTGACGCCGTGCAGGGCTGGGGCATCCCGATGGCAACCGATATTGCTTTTGCGATCGGCGCCCTGGTATTGCTGGCGCACCGGGTGCCGAAAGCGTTGATCACCTTCCTGGTGGCCCTGGCGATTGTCGATGATCTGGGCGCCGTACTGGTGATTGCCCTGTTCTATACCGACAAAATTGTGTGGGAAGCGTTGATCGCGGCTGCGGTGATACTCGCCGTGCTGATCCTGTGCAACCGTGTGGGCATTCGCCGGACGCTGCCCTATTTCATACTTGGCGGCCTGCTATGGTTTGCCCTGCTCAAGTCGGGTGTACACGCCACCC
>JALWRY010000302.1 GCA_027080445.1 Thiohalobacter sp.
GCTGCGCGCGGGGCGGGCAGCGAGGGACCGGGCGCAGCCATCGTGCGGGGTTTCGAGCGTTTTAATTTGTACTGGCTCGATCGCCTGTTGCAGCACCGGGTCAAAACGCTGCTGATCACGGGGGTACTGCTGGTGGCAAGCCTGGCCCTGTTGGCCTTTAACCCGGCGCGCCTGCTGCCCTTGCTGGATGAAGACAGCCTGTTGTTGAGTTACGGCCTGGCGCCGGGCAGTTCACTGACGGAGAGTAACCGCGTGGGGGACAAACTGGGCCGCCGGTTACTGAGCTTGCCGGGCGTGCAGGCGGTCTATCGTCGCACCGGTTCGCCGCAGTCCAGCTTTTATATCGAAGGCTCCCATGAAGGTGAGCTGGTGGTGCGTGTCGACCACCGCAAGGCCGGTGATGTGCGCAAGCTCCAGGCCCGTATCGAAGCCCTGCTGGCGGCCATGCCCGGGGTGATCGGCCGGGTCAATGAGCCGACCAGTGAGAAGCTGGACGAGTCTCTCTCCGGCCTGCCGGCCTTGTTTGGTATCACCCTGTATGGCACCAACCTCAAGCAACTCTACGCCAGTGCGGCGCAGGTGGAGGCGGCCGCACGGCAGGTGGACGGGCTGGCCAACGTGGTCAACAACACCAAGGTGCCGGTCGACCAGGTGCGGGTACGCATCGACCGCACGGCGCTGGCCCGGTTTGATGTCAGTGCCCGGGCCGTGGCGCAGGCAGTCCACACCGCCACGCAGGGCGACACGCTGACCCAGGTGGTCATTGAACAGCAGCCCGTTGCCGTGTTTCTGCGCTATCCCCGGGACAGCCGCGACAGTCTCGATGCCCTCGGACAGATACAGGTACCCGCCAGTGACGGACACCTGATCCCTCTGTCGCAGCTCGCCCACATTGAAACGCTGTCGAGCTACCCGGCCATCGAACACCAGCACGGCCTGCGCGCACTGACGCTGACAGCCGAAATCGACGGCAACCCGTTTGCCGTGATCCCGCGGCTGGACCAGGCTCTGACCCGCTTGCACCTGCCGCAGGATATCCAGTGGGCCTATACGGGTGAATACGGCCAGCTGTTGAAAACCGCCGGGCAGGTTCTGTGGGTGTTACTGGCATCGGCATTGCTGGTGTACGGCATCATCGCCATCCAGCTCGGCAACCTGCTGGACCCGGCCGTGGTGCTGTGCAAACTGCCGCTGGATTTTATGGGCGCGGCACTGGCGCTGTTTATGACCCGCCAGCCCCTGGACCTTACCGTGGCGATTGGTTTTATCACCCTCATCGGCGTGTCGACCAACAACGGTATTATGCTGCTGACCTTCACGCGAAAATTTCGCCGGCAGGGCCTGGATGCCGTGGCGGCGGTGCGCGAGGCGGTGCGTCTGCGTACCCGCCCCATGTTGTTGACTCACCTGACCACCTTGCTGGCCCTGATTCCTGCCGCCCTGGGGCTGGGGGAGGGGCCGCAACTGCTGCAACCGCTGGGTATTATGCTGTTCGGCGGACTGACAGCGGGCACACTGCTGACGCTTAATCTGTTACCGGTGATTTATATTGCTACGGAACGCTGGCGGCATGAGCCCTGAAGTGGAATTGCCTTATTGCCGAAATGTCGCATGGCATGAAACGCAATAGCCCATCGTGTCATGCAAGGCATCAAGAGACTTTTTCATGTCTTTTGTTTTCAGGACCTCAGCCAGATGATCTGCGCTTTTGTGGAACTGGAATCCAAGCGTCCTGAAATCCTTGTTTTGAAACATGCTGCACATTCTTTTCATCTCTTCAGTCAAACCAAGCCTGGAATGAGCAACCCTGGAGGCCTCGTCAAAGTTTCCGTCAGCCATTAAACCTATAATGGTTTGTACGGCTTCCACGTGGGATCGCATGTTCATTAACTGGTGTGTTTTCATGTGAGGCGGAAGGTCAAGTGAAATTCGCTTGTCATCAACAGCATTGTCGGCAAAAGTAATATGGGCCAGCCCCATAGAGAACAATAACCCGGACAAGATGGCTGTTTTCCTGAATTTCATAATTTCTCCAGATTCATTTATGTTGTTTGCGGTGTCCGAGCCCCGCAGGGTGGGATTTGGTGCAGTTGTTATACCTTACCCTGCTTGCTTCAATTCTTCCCTGATAACTTTTCTTAACGCATCTTCTAATGATTTATCGTGTGCTTGAATGTGCTCACGCAATGCTTCGTTTATAAGCGTTTGGTAGTTTCCGCCTCCTGCGGCATGCACCAAATTCTTGAAGTGTTCAATAATGTCCGCGTCTAAACGAATAGTGATACGAACCTTGTTTGGGTCAGGCTTGATTACGGCGCCTCGTTTTCCTTTACTAAAATCGTCTCTCATGGCTCAGGCCTTGATAATACTGTTTGATTTGACTGCGATCCGCTTTCCGGGCTGAAATAATGCGAATACAATTTTCGCCACGTTCAGCGTGAACAACGAAAAGGACATTTAGTTGCGGCCCCAACCCCAACGTTTTGAAACGTTGTTCCGGCTGATCTCGATCCTCAATGGTAAGGGCGTTTTCATCCTCTAGAGCAATCACCGCATCAGCGAAATCGACCCCGTGTTTGCGGAGATTTTCGGCAGCCTTCCCTGGATCCCACTCAAAGTCCATGAGTTAAGTGTATGTACATACCGTGTACATGTCAATGTAGATAAAAGCGGCTATTTTTCAGAGGTATTGGGTTACGCTCAAAGGGTCCGTATCGGTTAGCGAGGACGCTCGCCACGCATTCGGGCATGACCAACAAGTGGTTGGCGGAACAAGGACTTGTCTCGGTAAGAGAGCTGTGGATCAAGTTTCACTATGCTTGACTAACCGCCCGGTGCGGACCCGCATGCCGGGTGGTGTGGGGAGGCCGGGTTAGAGACCTGCCCTTACCCGATTAAGCGGCTACATCCACTATTAATAGTGCGCCGATCGTGGTTTCTTTCAATGGGTCATGCTCATACTCAACCAAGCAATGTACTTCGACCTCGGTTTCAGTCATAGAAAGAATGAACTCTTCAACCTCTTGGCGCCCGACCACTCTGAATTTGTACTTACCTGTTGGCACGCCTTCGCCGTGTGCCACGTTTAAGCGGCCTTCTTTTTCGTATTTGTTGAAATCGTAGATGTCGCAGCGAAGTGTTCTTGGCTCCTTATCTACGGTAGTGGGAGGATAGTATAAGCCCTTTTCCTCGAAGGGCATAACGATTGCCGGCTCTTTATCGTATTTGGCACCCAATTCAATTTTGGAGACCTGACCTTCTTCAAGGGCATCATCAAGACTCCGTAGACCAGTGATCACCTGAGTTCCAATAATTTGAACTGGGCCTTGGTAAATATTTGTTTGGTTGTTTTCACCTTTGTGCATTACCGCTACTGCTTCAGGCGAATGCTCGATGCTAATGCTTTCGCCAGAATGTGCTGCCGTAAATATTTCGTGCAGGTATTGGGCTGCCGCCTTTGTGTACTCCCACATTTGATCTGGAGAAGTTGACGCAATGAATGGCATTGACTGCTGGATACCACTGAATATCGCGCCAAACGTTACAAATAGGCACCGATTTTCTATTTCATAAGCAACAACCTTGTACTGCTCACGATCTTTTTTCGATAGACGGCTTTTTCCTGTAACGCCCTTGTAGACACCCTCAACGACTTGCTGAGTACCGGAAAGTCCAGCAATCATTTTGTCGAGGCGATAGCCATCATCGAAAGCAGCACCATTCATTTTTAGGTAGAGATCTTCCACAAGTGCCCTCTGTATTTACGCTTAACGGCTTGCACCAGCTGCCGCCGGAGTCGCGCCAGCGACGTAGGCGGTCAGATGGGCGCAATGGTTATGGTGCAACTTACACGGTAATGAAATCATAGGCTCCCCCATACTGAACTACCAGATATTGGCATGGATTTGCGCTGGAATTAATGACCTGGTGGGAGACACCCGCCGGTATTTTCAGCTTGCTACCGGTTTCCAGCGAATGCTCCGAACCGCCATCCATTTTGATTAGAACCTGTCCCTTCAAACAAATGCAATGCTCAGAGACTACAGAATGATAATGAACCTCACCCTCCGTTTCTGGCCCCATTTCAAATTCTGCGACTCGTGCATCTGCTGTGTGAAGCAGCGTATTGATACACCTTACTGAATTATTTGATTTATCCATAACTCGCCAAACTCCGTGTCACCTATGAACTATCGCTTGCACCATAACGTCGAGCGCCAGCGGCGGCGCGTTGTTTGCGCCGTCCGAGCCGCGTAGCGGCGATCTGGGCGCTGTTGTGTACGCCCAGCATGGGCATGAACTTATGGGGTGTAAGTCCTCTGTAGGAGAACCTGAATTGATTCATCATGCATCAATCATAACTACTAGCCGACGGCAAGGGCAAATCCGCGAGGAAATATCTGAAGGAAGCCCGAGCGCAAAGATGCGAGTTGACGGTAAGCGCAAAATAAACCCCACCCTATCAGTCTGAAGCGTTTCTCTGCACGCTGTGCTATTTCAATCACAGTGGAGCAAGCAGATGAGTGAAACAGAAGGGACTGCGCTGACGGAACGCCAGCGCT
>JALWRY010000303.1 GCA_027080445.1 Thiohalobacter sp.
AGCAGTTTCTCGCGTTCCAGTGACTTGCTGCGCGCGCTCAGTACCTTGTCTTCGTGGGCTTTCAGTTCCGGCGTGATGTAGCGCTCTACGCCTTTCAGGGTCTGGCGGCGCTGGTAGTCGTCCGGCACCTTGTCGGCCTGCAGTTTGCTGACTTCGATGTAGTAGCCGTGTACGCGGTTGTAACGAATCTTCAGGGCGCTGATGCCGGAGCGTTCGCGTTCGCGCGTTTCCATCTCCACCAGGATCTGGTCACTCTTTTCGCTGAGGTCGCGTAGCTCGTCGAGTTCGGCGTCGTAGCCGGTGGCGATCACGCCGCCATCACGCACCAGCGCGGGCGGGATGTCGGGGATGGCCTTGCGCAGTAATTTCAGCACTTTCGGGTGCTCGCCAATGCGTGTGGAGAGCCTGGCCAGTAAGGGGTCGTTGTCGCTGCGCAGCAGTTGCTGGAGTGCCGGCAGTCGCGCCAGGGTGTCGCGCAGGGCACTGAGATCGCGCGGGCGCGCAGACTTGAGCGCAACGCGCGACAGGATACGTTCCAGGTCGCAGCTGCCGCGCAGGGCTTCGCGCAGGGACTCAAACAGGCGCGCCTGCAGCAGGGATTCGATGCACTGGTGACGGTCGGCCAGCAGCGCGCGGTCGCGCAGCGGCCGGTGCAGCCAGCGTCGCAGCATGCGCCCGCCCATGGCGGTGACGCTTTTGTCCAGTACGGCGATCAGGCTGTGTTTTTTCTCGCCGGACTGGGCCTGGTCGAGTTCCAGGTTGCGGCGCGTGGCGGCATCCAGGATCACGCTGTCTTCGTGCAGTTCGGTGCCCATGCCGCGCAGGTGCGGCAGGGCGGCGCGCTGGGTGTCCTTGACATAGTGCAGTAACGCACCCGCCGCGCCCACGGCCACCGGCATGTCCTGGCAGCCAAAGCCGCTGAGGTCGTGGGTGCCGAACTGCTGGTTGAGCTGGCGGGCGGCGCTCTCGGTGTCGAAGTGCCAGGGCGGCAGGCGGCGCAGACCGGCGCGCTGTGTCAGCACCGGCGGCAGGGTCAGGTCTTCGCTGACCAGCAGCTCGGCGGGTTGCAGGCGGGCGATCTCGCCGAGCAGGGCATCTTCGCCGTTGAACTCCTGCACGATGAAGCGTGCGGCCGACAGGTCCAGTGACGCCAGCCCGTAATAGCCTTCCTCGTCGCGGTGCAGCGCTACCAGCAGGTTGTCGCGGCGGTCGTCGAGCAGGGCGTCTTCGGTGAGCGTGCCGGGGGTGACGATACGCACCACCTTGCGCTCGACCGGGCCCTTGCTGGTGGCCGGGTCGCCGATCTGCTCGCAGATGGCCACGGATTCGCCCAGCCGCACCAGTTTGGCCAGGTATTGCTCGATGGAATGCACCGGCACGCCGGCCATGGGGATCGGTTTACCAGCCGACTGGCCGCGTGCGGTAAGGGTGATGTCCAGCAGTTCCGCGGCGCGCCGGGCGTCGTCGTAGAACAGCTCATAGAAGTCGCCCATCCGGTACAGCACCAGGATATCCGGGTGCTCGGCCTTGATGCCCAGGTACTGCTGCATCATCGGCGTGTGCTTGCGCGTGTCGGGGGCGGCTGACATGGGGCGCAAGTCTAGCGGAATTGTGCCGCCCGCTACAGCTTGCACATCGGGCGCGCGTTTGGTACTGATGGGGCATAACAACAGGAGGAACGAGCTATGGGTCTGAGCCCGCGGTCTTACGAGGAGAAACGGGATTTTATCCGGGTGCCGGTGCAGTGCGAGGTGGCGCTGGAGACAATCGACAGTGGCAGGCGGTTCGTGGCCGAGGGGCGTAATCTCAGCGGCAATGGCGTGTTGTTCCTGACGGAAGAGACTTTGCAGCCGGGTGACCGGCTGAATCTGCATATCGAGGCCACCCAGGTGCTGACATCGGTGCTGGATGCGACCATCGAGGTGGTGCGGGTCGAGGCGCTGGCGGGTGAATCGCGCTATGCCGTGGGCGGGGCAATCTGTGTGATCAACAGCGGCGGCTAGTTCTGTGCCGGGCGGGATTGCAGCATGGGTGACGGCGTTGGCGGAGCGCTTGCTGGCGCGTGGCGAATATCTGGCCTGCGCAGAATCCTGCACCGGCGGCTGGGTGGCCAAGGTGTGTACCGACCTGCCTGGCAGTTCCGGCTGGTTCGAGCGCGGCTTTGTGACCTATACCAATCTGGCGAAGCAGGAGATGCTGGGGGTTTCCGCGGTGACGCTGGAGGCGCACGGCGCCGTCAGTGAGGCGACCGTCCGGGAAATGGCGGAAGGTGCGCTGGCGCACAGTGCCGCGCACTGGGCATTGGCTATCAGCGGTATTGCCGGGCCGGGCGGCGGCAGCGCCGACAAGCCGGTGGGCACGGTGTGGATGGCCTGGGCCGGGCCGGGCGGCCGCCGTCGGGCGCAGGACTATCATTTCCCGGGGGATCGCGAGACGGTGCGCCGCCAGGCCGTCGCTGCCGCCCTGCAGGGCCTGCTGGAACAGCTGGATGACGACGCCGGCTGAAGCAAAACGCCGGCTGTTTTTTGCGCTGTGGCCGGATGAGGCGGTGCGCCGGCAGATTGCCGCGCTGTCGCGGCAGGTGTGCAAACGCCCGGTGCCGGATGCCAACCTGCACCTGACCCTGCTGTTTCTGGGGCAGGTCGATGCAGCCGTGGAGACGTGTTTTTGTGCGGCGGCCGCCCGGGTGCAGGGCGTGCCCTTCACGGTTTCGCTGGACCGCTACGGCGGCTGGGCGCGCAAGCGCATCCAGTGGCTGGGGCCGTCCGCGCCACCGGCCGCGCTGGAGGAGCTGGCGGATGCCCTGTACCTTGCGGGGACGAAGTGCGGGTTCGAAGTTGAGAAGCGACCTTTTGTTCCCCACGTAACACTCTCTCGCAAGGCGAAAAAGCCGATTACCGGCCCGGCGCCGGCGCCGGTTGTCTGGCACGCCAGTGAGTTTGTGCTGGCGGAATCCGTGCCATCGCCCAACGGTGTGCGTTACGTCGTACGCGAGCGGTGGACGCTGTAGCCCGTCATCCCGGCGGCTTGTCAGACAGGGCTGACAGACCTCGGAAAAACCACTGTTTATTTTTACAGTAGTATGCGGCATACTGGCGATCATTCAACCGGGAGACGCCCGGTTGCCGCGGAAAGCCCGCCCCGGGGTCCGTGTTCTTGAAGCTGCAACTGTCGGGAGAAGACGATGGACGATAACAAACGCAAGGCGCTGAGTGCCGCACTTGGCCAGATTGAGAAGCAGTTTGGCAAGGGTTCGGTCATGCGCATGGGTGATGTGGGCGCGGTACGTGATGTGGACGTGGTCTCCACCGGTTCGCTGGCGCTGGATGTGGCGTTGGGGGTTGGCGGCCTGCCGCGTGGCCGCGTCGTCGAGATCTACGGGCCGGAATCATCCGGCAAGACGACACTGACCCTGCAGGCCATCGCCGAGTGCCAGAAGGCCGGCGGTACGGCGGCCTTCGTCGATGCCGAGCACGCGCTGGACCCGGTATACGCCGAGAAGCTGGGCGTGCAGATCGACGATCTGCTGGTCTCGCAGCCGGATACCGGTGAACAGGCGCTGGAAATCACCGACATGCTGGTACGCTCCGGCGCGGTGGATATCGTCGTGGTCGACTCGGTGGCAGCACTGACGCCCAAGGCCGAGATCGAGGGTGATATGGGCGATTCACACATGGGCCTGCACGCACGGCTGATGTCGCAGGCGCTGCGCAAACTGACGGGCAATATCAAGCGCTCCAACACGCTGGTCATCTTTATCAACCAGATCCGCATGAAGATCGGCGTCATGTTCGGCAGTCCGGAGACCACCACCGGTGGTAACGCGCTCAAGTTCTACGCCTCGGTGCGGCTGGATATCCGTCGTATCGGCGCCATCAAGAAGGGCGACGAGATTGTCGGCAACGAAACCCGCGTGAAGGTGGTGAAGAACAAGATGGCGCCGCCGTTCCGCCAGGCCGAGTTCGAGATCCTCTACGGCGAGGGCATTTCGCGTGAGGGCGAGCTGATTGACCTGGGCGTGAAAAATGACCTGATCGACAAGGCCGGCGCCTGGTACAGCTACAACGGCGACCGTATTGGCCAGGGCAAGGACAATGTACGCAAGTATATGAAGGAACACCCGGAGATGGGCGAGGAAATTGACCGCAAGCTGCGCGCGATCCTGCTGGACACCGCTACGGTTGAAGAGAAGCTGGCCGACGATGAGGCCGACGTCGCAGAACTCAAGCACTGAGTCCGACGGGCCGGAGCACCCCTTCGGCGAGGCCTGCCAGCAGGCTTATGCCTGCGCGCTGCGCCTGCTGGTGCGGCGCGAGCACAGTCAGCGGGAACTGCGTTTCAAGCTGGAGCGGCGCGAGTACGACGCGGCTGTCATCGAGGCGGTGCTGGCGCAGTTGCTGGATGAAGGCTACCTGAGCGATGCGCGGTTTGCCGAGGTGTTTGTACGCAGCCGGCACGAGCGTGGCGTCGGGCCGTTGCGGATACGCGCCGAATTGCGCGAACGGGGTGTCGATGATC
>JALWRY010000304.1 GCA_027080445.1 Thiohalobacter sp.
GGGAATGCCCAGCTTGCGCAAGTGACCCTGAATATCGTAACCCACATCGGCATACCAACCCCAGCTCCGTCCGTTGAAGTCGTAGAGAATGCTGTCGAATCCGCCAACATTATCATTGCGACCCGCACCAGGTGACTGGGCGCCATCGAAAATCAGTCCAGTCTGTTTCTGGAATTCCGCGTTGAAACGGATTTGTCCCAGAGAACTGAACGGTTTATCAAAATATTCAATGCCATAACCCCAGTACCGCTGACCTTCATCCTTTTCCTTACCGTTTTTACAAACACGATTTCCACAACTCTGGGGATTTGCTGAAAAAGGTGGTGGAACACCTGGATCACCCGGTACAGCTGCTAGGTTTCCTGGATCGAGATTCTTCGGAACTGACCGATCAGAAATACCATCACCATTGACATCACGGTTAAACAGTATGTCCCCACGCTGATACCAACCGTAAAGTTCAAGGTCGTGTCGACGAGAACCACGCGTGTTATCAAACAGTTTGGCTACCGACAACCAGGCATACTTGCGGAAGTTGTTATCACGATTCAGCTCACCGATGGTATTACCATTACCCAACGCCAGCGAATAGGTGAACTCTAGCGGGCCGCCGCCCATTATCGGGTCCTTGAACTCGGCGAAATCGAAGAGCTCAACACCCACATCCCTTCCTGCATTCACTGACACCTCATTCTCCGGCCAGTTATGCCTACCGTTATCATTCGCCGGCCGCATCAAGCCCAGTGCAAACGTGGCTTCCGGCATAAACACATGTACACGCCGGCCCGGTGTCGAATGGGACAAGGATTCAGATGTCTGTGAGAACAGGAATTGTCCTATGCGCAATCTTGCGCCCAGATTATGCAGGCCATCATCGTCGAGACCGCGTGACAACTGGTTGAAGGTCATCGAGGCATCCAGCAGATGTGCTGCGCCACCCGCGCGCGTTACTCCATTCTGACCCCACTCGGTCAGTATGAAATAATCGATGTCGTTGCTGATGGGTATCATGGTGCCACGAATACCGATTCGCGCACGCCGCATGAAGAATGTCTGCTGCGAGGTGCGGTCCGGGGCAATTGTCCCGGGTATGGGCGTATCTCCATTGGCCGGAGAAAGTGCCTTGATGGCGCCATCTATGTTATTCGCATTATCCTTGTCGTAAGTCGGTTGCAGGAAACCCCACACCTGTAGCGTATGGGCGATACCGCCCGGTTCGGTGCCGCGCAGTTTGAACCAGTTGGCGGCTTCACTGCTGCTTGTTCCAACAGCCATTATCAGCGCGAGACTGACCGGCAGTGCCTTGTGTAAAGTATGGAGTGTTTTAAACATTATACCCCTCCAGGTAGTGGTTTTGTTTCGTCGTTATCTACTTCAGCCCGGGTCTGTTTACGGCCTGATATAGGTCCAGCCGGCTTCTTCCAGTTCGGTGAGTCTCACCACACCGCCCGGAACAACCTTGGCTACCTTGTTTAGGCTGTGCAGATCCCTGCCCATGGCTTTCATGGTGTTGGCGCAGGCGGTAAAGGTGATGCCCTGTTTCGCCATGCGCTGAATGCGTTTTGAATAGGCATTTTCCTTAAACAATGTGCGCAAGCCCGGACCATACGACACGATCTCGATGACAACCTTGTCAGGACCATAAAAGTTGGCCAGGTTCTGGGCATTATTCAGGACGAGCTTTTGTGCAAACGCATCACCGGATGAGATGTGAAACACAACGAAGTGTTCGGCGAAGGGTTTATCCTCCGGGGCTTCCGGGATTTTGGTAATACGCTTGGGATGGAAAAGGCCTGCCGACGCTTCCGGTTTCTTGGCGAGCGGTTCGGCGAGTAATGGTGCCGCCCCGAATACGGCAATTAACAGACTGACTACGCTCAGGGAGCGCCATACATTGTGCTTCATGATGAGAATCCTCCGCCTCTCTGCTGGTTTTCATCCAAGTAGAGACCGGGAGCGAAGAAAATATTCCCGCCTCGACCAAATTTTGTTGCGTACCGGACTATTTCTGTTGTTTCTGCATCTATACTGAAACGTCATGGTGTATCGCACGCACATCCTGACCGGTCTGCTGACTTTTGTGCTCTGCCCGGTCACCCCACTGGCCTACGCGGATTTCGACGCCGGCCTGGCTGCCTATACCCAACATTACGACTATCAACGCGCCTACCGTGAATTTCTCGCCGAGGCACAGCACGGACACCGTGTAGCGCAGTTTTACCTGGGCGAAATTTGTGAAGGTGGTGTCGGACGACCCATCGACTACAAGGCAGCCTTTCGCTGGTACCGGGATTCGGCCAGGCAAGGCTACGGGCCGGCCCAACAGCGCCTTGCCAGCCTGTATTTCGACGGCCGGGGCGTTACCCGGAACCTGACCAAAGCCTTTGAATGGCAAGAGAAAGCGGCCCGTCAGGGCCAGGTCGTGGCGCAGTACCGGCTGGGGCGCTACTACGCCCGGGGCCTTGGCGTACAAAAAGATCCTGTCCGCGCCTATGCCTGGTGGACGCTCGCCGCCGTCCGGGGTGACCCGGACGCCATGCCGGACCGGGACAAGCTGGCGGCCAGCCTGTCTGACGCGCAGATCGAGAAGGCCAAAGCCCTCGCGCAAGCGTGGGAAAAATCGCTAAAAACCGTCGTGATGAAATAAAAGGGGATTCTGTTGCATCACTCTGACATGGGCCTGATTAACTGCATAACGAACTGTGTATCGATGCAACCCCGCATTGCCGCCTCCCGGGAACGTCTGTACCGGGTGGCGCTGGCGTGGTGCGGCGACGGGATGCTTGCTGATGACCTGGTGCAGGAAACCCTGTCGCTGGCGCTTCAGAAAGTCCACCAGCTACGCGACAAGGAACGCCTGAACGCCTGGTTGTACAGCATTTTGAACAACCGCTGGAAACAGTACCTGCGTAGCCGGCGCCCGCACGAGGATCTGGACGACGACAGGGCCTGTGATCTTCCGGGCCCTGAGTTGATGATAGACCGGCTTGAGATCGTCAGCCGCGTACGCACTGCCGTTGCGGCCTTACCGGTCGAACAACGCAAGGTGCTGGCGCTGGTTGACCTGGAAGATTTTTCCTACAATGACGTCGCGGAGATTCTGGAGATCCCCGTGGGCACTGTCATGAGCCGTTTGCACCGGGCCCGTAAAGGTCTCGTCAAACTGCTCGATACAGAAGAAAATGCCCCGTCAGCCGATCAGGCCGGCCCGTCGCTGGTAAGAGTGAAGTGAAACATGAACGCGATAGAAAATGAAATCTGGGATGATGCGACCCTGAGCGCATACATTGATGGTGAACTCGATGCCGCCCGGCAAAATGCCGTGCTGGCTGCCATGGAGCATAACAAGGTCTTGTCAGACCGTATCTGCCGCCTGCGCCGCACCAAGGATCTGATGCGCACCGGCTATGGCTCTGCCATGCCGCCAAAGCAAAGCGAACATCCCCGGCACAAAGCGCCCTGGCGAAAACTTCGCAGCGGACTGGCGGCCTCACTCGTTGCGCTGGCCATCGGCCTGGGTGGCGGCCTGGTGGGCTATGTGTGTGCAAAGCATAACGATGTCACCATGGCGCATGTCAGCGACCCCAACCGGGTTGTTTTGCATATCGACGATTCCAAACCGGAACATTTCGAACGCCTGCTCGACTACGCGGAACATTTCCTGCAGGAGAACAGGGACAAGGGTGTCCAGGTGGATGTTGTCGCCAATTCCAGTGGCCTGGACCTGCTGCGCACCGGGCATTCGCCTTATGAAGCGCGGGTGAAAGCACTTGCCGAGAAATATCATAACCTTCAGTTTATCGCCTGCATGAATGCGATTCGTCACCTGAAGCGCGCCGGCCAGGACGTGAACCTGATTGATGATGTGCATTCGGACGAGACGGCGGTGGACCATATCGTCAAGCGGCTGCAACAGGGCTGGACTTACCGAAAAGTCGGTTCGTTGTCTGATATCTAGGCCTGCTGCGGTTATTTCCCGATACAAAACCCCGAGAATATCTCCCCCAGCAAGTCGTCACTGGTAAATTCCCCGGTTATTGTCGATAGCTGTTGCTGCGCAAGCCGCAGTTCCTCGGCCAGTAATTCGCCGGCGGCGTTGTCAAGATGCATTTGCGCCTGCTCCAGGTGCTGTGATGCGCGCAGCAGCGCATCGATGTGACGGCGCCGGGCGCTGAAACCACCGGCCGCGGTCCCCTGGTAACCCATCAACTGCTTCAGGTGCGTGCGCAAGCTGTCCATCCCCTCACCCGTGCGGGTACTGAGCGCAACGGAAGGTGGGGTGTCACCCGACGCCAGCCCGCCGCCGCGGCCGGTCAGATCGATCTTGCTGAAAATTCGCGTGTGCGGCAGGTTTTCGGGCAGCCGTTCGAGGATCTGCCGGTCTTCCTCGCCAAAACCCTGCTGGTCGTCGATGACCAGCAACACCCGGTCAGCCTGCTCGATCTGGTGCCAGGCCCGGCGTATGCCTTCCTGTTCGATGGGATCCTGACTGTCGCGAAGACCGGCGGTATCGATA
>JALWRY010000305.1 GCA_027080445.1 Thiohalobacter sp.
GTGTCGGAAATGCAGGTGGTCCGGCATTACACGCAGCTGTCACAGAAAAACTTTTCCATCGATACGCAGTTTTACCCGCTGGGTTCCTGCACCATGAAATACAACCCGCGCGCCTGTAACACGCTGGCGATGCTGCCGGGGATGCGGGCGCGTCATCCGCTGGCGCCGGCCAGCGAAGGGCAGGGTGCGCTGGCCTGCCTGTATGAGTTGCAGGAAATTCTCAAGGAAGTTACCGGGATGAAAAGTGTGTCCCTGACGCCGATGGCCGGTGCGCAGGGTGAGTTCACCGGTGTTGCCATGATTCGCGCCTACCATGATTCGCGTAACGATACGGCGCGTAATGAAATCCTGGTGCCGGACGCGGCGCACGGCACCAACCCGGCCACCGCGACCATGTGCGGTTACAAGGTGCGCGAGATTCCGACGCTGGATAACGGTGATGTGGATGTCGAGGCTCTGCGTTCGGCGGTCGGTGCACAGACGGCGGGGATTATGCTGACCAACCCGTCCACACTCGGCGTGTTCGAACGCCGTATCAAGGAAATCGCCGACATCGTGCACCAGGCTGGTGGCCTGCTGTACTACGATGGCGCCAATCTCAATGCCATCCTTGGCAAGGTGCGGCCCGGTGACATGGGTTTTGACGTAATCCACATGAACTTGCACAAGACCTTCTCCACGCCGCACGGTGGCGGTGGCCCGGGTGCCGGGCCGGTGGGTGTCAGTGAACGGCTGGAACCTTTCCTGCCGGTACCCATGGTCGGTTACGACGGCGACGAGTATGCCTGGATCACGGAAAAGGAAATGCCGCAAACCATTGGCCGTCTGTCGGCCTTCATGGGCAATGCGGGCGTGTTGTTCCGCGCCTATGTCTATGCCCGTATGCTGGGGCGTGAGGGCATGCACCGGGTGGCGGAATACGCCACGCTCAATGCGAATTATTTGATGAAGCGGCTGGAGTCTGCCGGTTTTGATCTCGCTTTCCCGCAACGCCGCGCCACCCACGAATTTATTGTGACGCTGAAACGGCAGTCAAAGGAACAGCACGCCAGCGCCATGGACTTCGCCAAGCGTCTGCTCGATTACGGTTTTCATGCGCCGACCACCTACTTCCCCATGCTGGTGCCGGAGTGCCTGCTCATCGAACCGACAGAAACCGAGAGTCGCGAGGAACTGGATCGTTTCGTCGAGGCCATGCGCAAGATTCTCGAAGAGGCCGGCGAAGATGTCGAGTTGTTGCACGAAGCGCCCCATAGCCAGCCGGTACGCCGCCTCGATGAGGTGCGTGCGGCGCGTGAACTGGACCTGCGCTGGACGTCGCCGCACTGAGCCCAGCGTCAGGGTATGATGCCAGACGTCATTCCGGCGAATGCCGGAATCCCGTATTCAAATCACGCCGGCCTGTGTCGGCACAACCAGATAAAACAGATTCGGAGAAGTGATACATGTCGGCACTGATTTGCGGTTCTTTTGCGTTTGATACCATCATGGTGTTCCAGGACAAGTTCAAAAACCATATCCTGCCCGACAAGGTGCATATTCTGAATGTGGCCTTTCACGTACCGGAGATGCGCCGTGAGTTTGGCGGGTGTGCCGCAAATATCGCCTTCAACCTGAAATTGCTGGGTGGTGATCCGCTGCCGATGGGGACGGTGGGCAAGGATTTCGGCCCCTATGCGTCGTGGATGGATCAACACGAGATTCCACGCACGCACATAAAAGAAATTGCCGAGGCGTATACGGCGCAGGCCTTTATTACCACGGATCAGGACGACAACCAGATTACCGCATTCCACCCGGGAGCGATGGATTATGCACATGAACTGAAGGTGACGGATGCCGACAAGGTGAAGCTCGGGATCGTTTCGCCGGATGGTCGCCAGGGTATGATCGATCATGCGCGGCAGTTTGCCGAGGCGGGTATCCCCTTTATCTTCGATCCCGGCCAGGCCATGCCGTTGTTCGACGGTGATGATTTCAGGCAGTTCATCGAACAGGCCACCTGGGTGTGCGTCAATGACTATGAATCCCAGGTGTTGCAGGAACGTACCGGCTGGTCGCTGCAGGATATCGCTTCACACGTCGAGGCACTGGTGGTCACGCGCGGGGGTGAGGGTTCACAGATTTACACGGATGGTCAATGTATCGAAGTGCCGACAGCCAGTGTCAGTGCGGTGAATGATCCCACAGGTTGCGGTGACGCTTACCGCGGTGGTTTGTTATACGGCCTGATGAACGGGCTGGACTGGGAGGTGACGGGTCGTATTGCCGCGCTGATGGGCGCGATCAAGATCGAACAGCACGGCACCCAGAACCATGCGTTTACGCTGGACGATTTCCGCGCGCGTTACCGCGACAGCTTTGGCAGTGACCTGACAGCGTTGTGAGGCAGCGGTTTTGTTTCGTTTGGCAACATCACAGGATATCGATGTCATCCATCAGCTGATTGTTGCCGAGGCGGCGCAGGGCCGCTTCGACCGGCGACTGGCGGATGAACCCTATCGTGCAAGCCTGCGCAAGAACCTGAATACCATCCGTAAACGCGGTCGGCGGCTGGACGAGGAGGTAAGCGCCCAGCTGCTGGTCTGGGAAGATGACGAAGCTGAGATGGCGGGCTGCCTGATCAACAGTGCGATCCTGCCCGGTCTGGGTAATGAGCTGTGGATGGTGGCTATCGTCCCCGAGGCACGTGGGCGCGGTGAAGGTAGCCGGATGTTGCGTGCAGCCCTGGCCTGTCTGCACCCGCATGTGGATATTTTTTCGCGTTGCGCGCCCGAAGCGCAGGTGCTCTACCAGATGAATTTGCGTCGTGGTTTTTTGCCGCTGGATGTGACGGAGCAGGGTGTTCGTGTCATGAAGTTGCCAAAAATGGGTTCGCCACTGGTAGAACAGACCAGCCTGAAGCAGGCACTCGAACCCTTTTTGGAAATACCGACAGGCGCCTAACGGCAGTGCTTTTTAATGGTTTGTCGTAAGGTGTTCTTTTGGGCCTCGACTTCCTGGTCCGAGTAATACTGGCGGTTCCCTTCAGCATCGAGGTGGTACCAGCTGACGCCACCACGTTCCATGTCCGCCAGGTCATTTTTGAGTTTGTTGCAACGCCGGTTTTTTTCCGCTTTCCGCTTTTTCAGTTCCGCCTTTTTGCGCGCTTTTTCTGCACGCTCCTTCTGCCGGGCATCTGCCCATTTACGCATATTTTTGATGCGCTGGTTTTCCCTGACGGGCGGTGCAGCACTATGCCCGCTGCGCCGCAGGGTGATCAGGTTTCCCTTGCGTTTGAGTTCCACTTTCGACAGGAATGACATGCCCAGCAGAACCTCGCGCGGGTAGCTGCCCTCCAGTACACTGGCGCGGACGTTTTTGATTTCGATATCACCCACCCTGACCGAGTCGAGAACCACAGTGTGCGCTTGCGCAATCCCGGAGGCTGTAGCCACCCGCGCAGGCGTTCCGGTATAGCGGAAATCGATCCCGAGTCTTTCGGCAACCTCCGCGTTCATGGCCACAGTGGTGGCGCCGGTGTCGACAAGAAAGTGGACCATCTGGCCGTTGATGCTACCAGGTGTCTGGAAGCTGCCGGATGCATCGGCCCAGATATTGACTTCAGTGTGCTCCCTGGCCTTGTAGGTCTTGCCGCCGCTCGGGGCAAAGGAGAGCGTCTGTTTTTTCCCCTGGTATTTGACGATGGCGTGATTGGCATTAACGGATAACAGCGTGACGCCTTCCCGGCTGGTTTCACCGACTTTTATCACGCGTTGATGACCGTTGACGTGGATAACGGCCTTGTTACCGAACTGGCCAACGAAATAGAGCGTGTTGTCTGCGCGCAGGGTAGCCGAGAAGAGTAGAAAGACAAGCGCAAAAAGCGTGGGGAGTTTTGGCATAACAGGTCCACAAGATACTGACTGCGCTAGTTTACGCCATCGAGTTGTTCTCGTAACGCCCCCGGTGTGGTGATGGGCGGCAGGCATTGTAGTCCCTGGCACAGGTAGGCAATGCCGTCCCCTTGCGGTTTGCGTTCGGCAAGCAGGCCCGGGAGTTTATCCGCCTCGTCAGGAATCATGACGACCAGGCGGCGTGGCGCATAGTCATTGCCGATCGCCAGCCGCCAGGTTTGTTCGTGGTCGCCTGGTCGAATGATCAGGGTTTCTACCGGGTACAGGTTTTCTTCCAGCGCCAGCAGCAGCCCGGTGTGTCCGTAGGGGCCTTGTTGCATCGACTGCCACGCCGCCTTCAGGGTGCCTTCTGCGGCATCCGTGTAGCGGCTGTCACCGAGCAGGTGCCCCAGCCGGCCAAAGACTTTGGCGGCGATAGCGTTACCGGCCGGCAGGGCGTCGTCAGCCAGCGGTTTGGGTCGCTGGATCAAGGCTTCGTGGTCGTCGGCCGTGAACCAGAAACCGCCGGCCGGGTCGGCAAAGTGTTTCAGCACCACCTCGGCCAGTTGCAGGGCGAAATCGAGCTCGTCACGGTTCCAGCGGTATTGCAGGCGTTCG
>JALWRY010000306.1 GCA_027080445.1 Thiohalobacter sp.
GTATGCTGTCACGCCAAATAACAAAGAAACTGAAAAAAACGATCGCACAGGTACCTGCGGTCGCATTGCTGGGTGCACGTCAGGTAGGCAAGACGACGCTTGCGAAAACCATTGCCAAAGACATTAGCTCGATCTACCTGGATCTGGAAGCCCCCGAAGACCTGTTAAAACTCAGCGATCCTGCCAGTTTTCTGAGCGCGCATAACGAAAGACTGGTAATCCTGGACGAGATACAGCGAAGCCCTGAGTTGTTCCCGGTACTGCGGGGGCTAATAGACAAAAACCGCGAGCAGGGCCGTAGAGCAAGCCAGTTCTTATTGCTTGGATCCGCATCCATGGATTTGATGCGCCAGTCTTCGGAAAGCCTGGCCGGGCGGATTAGTTATATCGAGATGTGCGGCCTGAACCTTATAGAGGTTGGCGGTAATCCAGAGGATCGGCAGACCTTGTGGCTGCGGGGAGGCTTTCCGGACAGCTATCTGGCAGAAGATGATGATATAGCCATGGATTGGCTTGAAAACCTGATTCGCACCTACCTTGAGCGTGATATCCCGCAAATGGGCTTTCGTGTTCCTGCCGCACGGCTCCGTCGTCTGTGGACGATGCTGGCTCATTTGCAAGGCGAACCCGTTAACTATTCCAAACTGGGTGCAAACCTGGAAGTCGATGCCAAGACAGTCAGTAACTACATTGATATTCTGGCAGACCTGTTACTCGTCAGACGACTTGAACCCTGGCACGCCAATGTCAAAAAGCGATTGGTGAAATCGCCCCGCTATTACGTTCGTGACAGCGGCATTCTGCACCGCCTGTTGGGTATTAATTGCTACGATGCCTTACTGTCTAACCCTGTACTGGGCAAAAGCTGGGAAGGTTTCGCCATTGAAAATATTTTTTCGGTCTTGCCGAACCGTTCTGAAACCTACTTTTATCGGACCGCTGCCGGGGCTGAGATCGATCTGGTTATCCGGATGCCGTCGTCTGAAGTCTGGGCGGTAGAAATCAAGCATGGCACCGCCCCAAAACCCGGCAAGCACTACAGTCAAACCTGTGATGATGTCGGTGCAACGCACAAATACATTCTTTACGGCGGCGATGATGAATTTTCTGTTGGTAATGATGTGAAGATTATTTCGCTTCCAGGGCTTATGGAAAAGCTTTATTCAGGATGAATATTTCAATTTCCTGATGCGCTGTTTTTCAGGATGTCGATGCATTCAGCCGGGACTACTTGAGGCGCTCGATATTCAGCGCCTTGAGTATGTATTTTTCAAACACGGGTTCCGACGTCCCCTTCTTCATTTTACGGATAAAATACTTCTCGAAGGCGACCTTGGCGAGGTGTACCCACTTACCCTTTTTAAACCAGTTCACATTACGTGGCGGGATCTGTGGCAAGGCAACGAATGCAGCACCGGTATCGCCCATATCGGCCAGGCAGATGGCATTCCATGTTCCCGAATGCGTCGGCGCCTCCCCTTTCAGTTCCTGGTTGATGTTCTGCACAATGGCCGTCACCATGGTTTCGATCATGTAACCGGTCTTGGGCGCACCGGTCGGTACCGGCGTCGCTTCCACCGGCGGGATGGCAACACACACACCGGCTGAATAGATGTTGGGATAAGCGGGATTACGCTGATACTCATCGATGATGACAAAGCCGCGTGGATTACACAGCCCTTCGACATTGGCGACAGCGTCCACGCCCTTGAAAGCGGGAAGCATCATGGAATAGTTGAAAGCCACCTCGTGTGACTTTTTCACTGCCCCCTCGTCGTCCAGTTCCTCGACAAACATTTTGCCGGCCTCGACGGTCGTCGCCCGGGCGTTGGTAATCCACTTGATGTGCCGGTTACGCATCTCGGATTCCAGCATACCGCGCGAATCACCGACCCCCCCCAGCCCCAGGTGACCGATATAGGGTTCGGAGGTAACGAATGTCATTGGCACCTTGTCGCGAATACCGCGCTTGCGTAAATCGGTATCGAGGATGAAGGCGTACTCGTAGGCCGGTCCGAAGCAACTCGCAAAGGGCATGGCGCCGATAACGATCGGCCCGGGGTTCTCCACGAATTTCTGGTAAGCCGCCCAGGCCTGTTCGGCATGACCCGTGGTACACACGGAAACCGTGTGTCCCTCCGGTCCGGAACCCTCCACTTCCTCGAATGCCAGGCGCGGCCCCGTTGTGATCACCAGGTAGTCATATTCAACGATGTCGCCACTGGCCAGCGTGATACTGCGATTGGCAGGATCGATAGCTGTCGCCGCCTGTGCGATGAAGGCAATACCCTTCTTCTCCAGGTAAGGACGAATAGGGAAACAGATGTCATCGGCCTTGCGCCAGCCAACACCCACCCAGGGGTTGGACGGTACAAACTGGAAAGTATCCGATGCATTAATGACGGTGACGCTGTGCTCCGAACCGAGCACTTCCCGCATTTCATAGGCGCAGGGCATGCCGCCTGTACCTGCGCCGAGGATGACAATATGGGCCATGATGGGATTTTCCTAAGCACGTTACCTGCTAACGTGCGCGTAGTGTAGCGCAGTTTAGATCGAGTCTAAATAACCGTTTGTTCAGTTTAACAACCCTGGACTAGCGCGTAAGGCTCATAAACAACTGCGGCAGCTTCTCCGGCAGGCGTTCCACCCGGTCGATGACCGTGAACTGGTTACCAAAGATGTCCGTCACGTATTCATCGGCATGAGGATCGAGATTGATGCAGTAGGTGTAGATCCCCTCCTGGTCCAGCTCCTGAACAGCCTTGCGCGCATCGTGGATCAGCGCCTTTTCATCCGGTTCGTCGATGTCTGAAGGTTCACCATCGGTCAGCACCAGCAGGAGTTTCTTGTCCGCCTTGCGCGCGGACAGGTAATGCCCGGAATGACGCAGCGCGGCGCCCATACGGGTGGAATAACCGGCCTTGATCGCCGCCAGGCGCCCTTTCACCTCGTCGCCCCAGTGCTCGCTAAATCCCTTGATATGCTGGTAGCGCACCTCGTGGCGTGTATTGGAAGAGAACCCGGCGATCGCAAACTCGTCGCCGAGGGTTTCGATGGCCCAGCCGAGCAGCGCCACCGCCTCCTGGCTGAGTTCCAGGATGGTTTGATTGCACCCTTCGGGCGTCTGGTTGATCGACTCGGACAGGTCGATCAACAGGGTCACTGCCACATCGCGACCATCGGTACGGTGACTCATATTGATACGCGGGTCGGGATTGCAGCCGGCCCTGAAATCGATCAGTGAACGGATCGCCACATCCAGATCCAGTTCACTGCCCTCCTCCTGGTAACGCACACGCACGTACTGCTGCGGCTTGAGCAGATCCATAATCTGCTTGAGGCGTTTGGCCAGCGCACTGTGCCGGGCCAGCAGTTCATCGATGTGGGCGGCGTCACCGGCCGGGTGCAGTGTCTCGTAAAGGCTGACCCAGTTGGGACGGAAGGTTTTGCTTTTGTAGTCCCATTCCGGGTAATGACGCGGTGGCAGACCTTCCTGCTCCTCTTCCGACTCGGGGCGGCGTTCCTCTTCGAACATCTCCTCCTCGTCACCTTCCTCGATGAAACGCCACATGTGCCGGTTGTCGTCGCGGTAGTCTACTTCGGTATCGGTGAAGTAGATGTTGGCCGACAGGTCCGCCTGCCGGCGGGTTCGGGCGATATAGGAGATGGCGAGCGCCGCGATGTCTTTGGTACTGTGATCGTCCTGTGCCATCAGCTCGTTGAAGCGGCCGAGAAATTCCAGCAGGTCAGAATTCTGATAGCCGTGTTGCGGATCAAGCGCGGCGCGGGAGAACATCGCCAGTCGATGACGAATACATGACTCCTGTTCCGGGTTACAGGCGCCCTCTTCCGGCACCGGGTGCAACGCCAGGAATATTTCACGCAAGCCGGGATAGACCTGCATCGCCAGCCGCTCCACCCGGCAGTCCTCGAAAAATTCGATAGCTACCCGCTGGAAGGGACTGTAATTGTCAGCAACCTGTGGTGTCGTCCAGCGCTTGTGCGCGGCGATATGCGCCAGCAGTGCGCGGTAACGGTTGATCCCGCTGACGCCGTTTCGGTCATCGTAGACATCCGGCACGCGTATACCCAGCGCATCGTAGTACGGCATGGGCTTGCGCAGTTCATCGAAGGCGCTGGAATAGGGGACGAAGTGTTCCTTGTCCTTCCACAAGGCCTGCATATACAAATCCAGCTGGCGCTCGTAATCCGCGAACAAGGTACCGTGACGCTCGCGTTGCAGGATGGCGCGACTGTCGGCGGACTGCAGGCTGAAGTAGTCGCGCTGACGGTCCGGGTGATCGCTGTAGTGTCTCAGTCCGTAGGCCGTCCAGTTGCGGATGCCCTCGAGCGACAGGGTGTTGAGCAATTGCGGCATGCGTTCGAGCAGCTCCGGCAGACCGGGGCTGGGGATGGTGGTATGGAAACCGTGGATGGAACCGGTGGTGCGCTCCATGAAATCCAGCACAAAATCCACGT
>JALWRY010000307.1 GCA_027080445.1 Thiohalobacter sp.
ACTCAAGTATTACTATTATACCCCTCAGGTTCATGAAACGGAGACGCGCACAACGGTGCAGCGCCTGTAAAGCAAATGAGGCGAATCATGAAATTATCTACGAAAGGTCGTCATGCCATTACGGCAATGATGGAACTGGCATTACGCGACAGTCAGGGTCCGGTTACGCTGGCTGATATTTCGGTCGAACAGTCTATCTCGGTATCGTACCTGGAACAGCTGTTTGCCCGCCTGCGCAATCACGGTCTGGTGACCGGTATGCGTGGCCCCGGCGGCGGCTACTGCCTGCGCCGTCCTGCCAGCGAAATCACTATCGCCGAAATTCTCAGCGCAGTCGATGACGCCATGCCGGCGCGCCGCGAGCGCATTCCCGGCGAGGAATGGCCACAGAGTGTTATCATGTGGAACCAGCTCAGTGCACGCATTTATGACTATCTCAATGATCTGACGCTTGCAGAAGCCGTCAATCAGAAAGAAACGCCAAAGGAAAATGACCAGAACACCAGCGGTTTTGGCTCAGGTTTCCAGCAGACAGCGGCATAAACCGGTCAAGTTGACTGAACGAGCAGATTTGGAGAAACACGAATGGCTTACAGTGACAAGGTTCTGGATCACTACGAAAACCCCCGTAACGTCGGTGCGTTCGAAAAGGGCGATACCACAGTAGGTACCGGCATGGTCGGCGCGCCGGCCTGTGGCGATGTCATGCGACTGCAAATCAAGGTCGGCGAAAACGGTGTGATCGAAGACGCCCGCTTCAAGACCTATGGCTGTGGCTCCGCCATTGCCTCCAGCTCCCTGCTGACCGAATGGGTCAAAGGCAAAACGCTGGAGGAAGCCAGCCAGATCAAGAACAGCGATATTGCCGAGGAACTGGCCCTGCCACCCGTCAAGATACACTGTTCGGTTCTGGCCGAAGACGCCATCAAGGCGGCAATCTCCGATTTCAGGGAGAAAAACAGTCAGGAGCAGGTTGCCTGATTCCACCTGAACCGGCGAAACAGCCAATACGCTATCAAAGGGTTGCCCGCGGGCAGCCCTTTTTTATGTCGGACAGAACAGGTTAGGATGCCTCCATGGACGATGATATTCTCGAACTCTACCCGAACTGCGGTCAGTTCCATGCACTAAAGGGCCTCTACCTGCAACAGATCCCGACCCGGAATGAACAACCTTTCCTCTATACCAACTACATCACCAGCCTGGATGGCCGCATTGCGCTGCCCGCTGCGGATCGTCGCAGCCACGAGGTACCGCCCGCCATCGCCAACGCGCGTGACTGGCGACTGTTCCAGGAGCTCGCCGCGCAAGCCGACCTGTTGATCAGTAGCGCGCGCTACTTTCGACAGGCGGCCGAACAGGAGGCCCAGGCCGAACTTCCCATCGGCCTTTCCACCGAGTTCGACGATTTGCGCGCCTGGCGTATTGAACAGGGCTTTTCACCGCAACCGGATATCGCCCTGTTCAGCACCAGTCTCGACATCCCCCCGGAAACCTTGCAGGCTTATGCCGACCGTAAAATCTACATTATTACGGGCGGCAAGGCAGACCCGAAACAGGTCGACAAGCTCACCCGGGAAACCGCTGCCCGGGTGATCCGTTGCGGGGAAACCCGGCAGGTAGATGCCTCTCAACTCAAAACCAGGCTGGGCGAACTGGGTTACCGGCGCCTCTACGCCATTGCCGGGCCGTCGGTCCTGCATGCACTGGTTCACGGCAACGCGCTCGACCGCCTGTACCTGACAACTGCACACTGCCTGCTCGGTGGACAGGACTTCGACACGATCGTGCGCGGCAGCAAATTTTCACCCGCCTGCAACCTGCCCTTACGCACCCTGTACCTGGACCGGCGTATGCCGGAAAATGCCGGTCAGACGCTGGCGATTTACGGGCATTAAACGGAATACGCATGGATAACAGAAAAATCATTTATGACGGCGAGGTGGTGCATCTCGGGATAGAAACCGTGGTCCTGCCGAACCACGAAACCATGCAGCTGGAAGTGGTACGCCACCCCGGCGGCGCAGCGGTGGTGGCGATCGACGAGCGCCGGCGCGTGTGCCTGTTGCGTCAGTACCGACACGCGGCCGGTGGCTGGTTATGGGAATTACCCGCCGGGAAAATCGATGCGCCGGAAACGCCAAAGCACACGGCAAAAAGGGAGTTACAGGAAGAAGCCGGACTGGCGGCGGATCACTGGGAATCACTGGGGAGTTTCCTCTCCACGCCAGGGTTTTGTGATGAGCGACTGTTCCTGTACCTGGCAACCGGACTGCACCCGGTCGATGACGAACCGCATCCCCATGAAGTCATCGAAGTTCACTGGAAAAACTTCGAGGAAGCCCTGACAATGTGCAGGCAGGGCGATATCGATGACGGGAAAACCCTGCTGGGGCTGATGCGCGCGAATGAAGCGCTGCAGGCCGCGGGCAATCAACAGGAGACAGTGTGAATTTCTGTAGCAACTGTGGCGCATCCGTTGTACGGCGCATTCCGGAGGGCGACACCCGCGAACGCTTTGTTTGTGATGCATGCCAAACCATTCACTACCAGAACCCGAACATTGTCGCCGGCTGCATCCCGGAATGGGAGGGACGCATCCTGCTGTGCAAACGCGCCATCGAACCCCGCTACGGACTATGGACCCTGCCCGCCGGTTTCATGGAGAATGGAGAAAGCGCCGAGCAGGCGGCCCTGCGTGAAACGCAGGAAGAAGCCTGCGCCGTCATAGAGATTGCCGACCTGTACGGGATTTTCAGTATCCCGCATATCAGCCAGGTTTACCTGTTCTACCGGGGCGAGCTGCTGAACGGCGAATACGCGCCTGGCGCGGAAAGCCTGGAATGCCGGCTGTTTGACGAGCAGGACATCCCCTGGGACAAGCTGGCCTTCCCGGTCGTCAAGGAAACCCTGAAACGCTACTTTGCCGACCGGAAACGCGGCAACGGCTTCCCCCTGCAACGGGGCGACATCATCAAGCACCCGGGCAGAAACCCGGGCAATGACTGATCAGGCAACGGCCAGCGAATCGGCCGGTTTACCGGCACGTTCACGGGAAAACAGCCAGGCGCGCAAGCGCCGCCGCTGTTCTCCGCTAATGCCGTCAAACATCAGGCCGGCGCCCTGTGCGGACTGGTGCACCACAACCGCCGGTATACGCATGCCCTCACTGCCGTCTGCGCAAATGAATTCAACTTCAAGGTATTCGTTCTTCCGCCACATTGTGGTGCCGGTATCGATCAACATGCCACCCAGCCCCAGGTTCCGGCTCACGGCGCGTTGCACCGGCAGACCGTGCTTGTAGAGCATTAACTGAAACTCGATAGGCTTGCGAACACTGCATCGGTGTTCCATCGTATCCTCCCGTGATACTGTCCCTTCCGTGGACGCCTTATCGTCACCGTAGCGGTTAACTTTAAGCATAGGCTCACACCCCCAACAAATCTGAACCAAAGTATAGACCAGCTTGTCCATCACTCAACAACAACATGGACAAATATCAGTCCTCAGACAGAGTCAATAGTCCAGTGTTCCCACCCAGTGCGGAAATGTTTACGCTGCATGTACGTTCTGTTGCAAAGCGGTGAAGGTAAAAAGGACCGCCGGCTTTCGGCCCGGTGCCGGACAGTCCTTCGCCACCAAACGGCTGTGACCCGACCACGGCGCCGATCATGTTCCTGTTCACATAGCGATTACCGACGCGGGCACGCTCGCAAACCCGTCGCCAGGTTGCCTCGATGCGGCTATGCACCCCCAGGGTCAAGCCGTAGCCGGTGGCATTGACTGCATCAATCACGGCATCGAGTTGATTGGCGTGGTAACGAATCACGTGCAACACCGGGCCAAAGACTTCCCGCTCCAGCTGCGACAGGCTGTCGATCTCATAGACATAGAGGGGACTGAAACTGTCGCCAAATCCCGACGGAGGATCGACACGCTTCAGGCAACGCGCCTCGCGTTGCATCCGTTCAAGGTGAGGCATAAGCCCCTGCACGGCCGCTGCATCAATCAGCGGGCCGACGTCGGTGGATAATTTTACCAGGTCGCCCAGGCGTAACTCGTCCATGGCGCCGGCCAGCATCTGCACGCAGCGTTCGGCAATCGAGTCCTGCACAAACAGTACGCGCAAGGCCGAACAACGCTGCCCGGCGCTGTTGAAGGCCGACTGGATAACATCGCTCACCAGTTGTTCAGGCAAGGCCGAACTGTCTGCAATCATGACATTCTGTCCACCGGTTTCGGCAATCAGCGGCACGATCGGGCCATCCCGCGCGGCCAGTTGCCGCTGCAGGGTCTGTGCCGTTTCAGTCGAGCCGGTAAATGCCACACCGGCCAGCCGGCTATCTTCCATCAGACGCCGGCCGATGGCGGCGCCACTACCGGGTAAAAAGTGCAATACGTCGTGCGGAATCCCGGCTTCGTGCAGCAAGGCCACCGCACGGCCGGCCACCAGCGGCGTCTGGCGCGCGGGTTTGGCCAGT
>JALWRY010000308.1 GCA_027080445.1 Thiohalobacter sp.
CGCTATCGCAAGATTGCAAAGCAGGTTTGAGCCTGCAGAGCGCGGCGCGTTGCCTGCGCGTCTCGCCCGAATACCTTCTTGGGCGCTTGATCGACGCGGGGTACCTCTATCGCTACACCGGTGTCGGCCAACCACGCGCCTATATTCGGCACGTGCGAAGCGGCCTGTTTGCAAATGGCCCGACGGAGGTCTTGATCACGCAAGACGGTCTCAAGAAAACTCTTGAGGCGCTTGGCCGGAGCCGAGACCGCATTCCGCGTTAGAACGATTGAAGGTACTGTAACCTGCCGCCTGGAAATGTTGTTGGAGAGACCTCTGCGAACGGGGTTGATTTGGAGGGCGGTTGAATATCTCAGTGCAGGAGGCTGCTATTGGGATGCGGTAGTGTAGTTTCTCCGGCGGGTAGGAAATGGCCGGCTTTTGCGCGATGTGGGTGGGCGGTTCATCTCGACAAATATTTACCTTTAACCTGGTTTTCGATAGAGATTTGTTTCATGGATTGGGAAGATCTCCGAGCATTTCTAGCGGTGGCAAAACGCAGCAATCTGCGGCAGGCGGCCGATATGCTGGAGGTAACCCAGCCAACCATTGCCAGGCGGCTGAAACGGTTGGAAGCCGAAATAGGTATCCCTCTGTTCGAGCGAACGCGTGAGGGCCATCATTTGACAGAGGCCGGAGCATTGTTGCTGCCCGATGCGCGCGCTGTGGAAACCGCGGCACTGCGGGTCGAACAAGGCGCCCTCAGGCTGTCGCAGGGGTTGTCCGAGACGGTGCGGGTCGAGGCCGGGGAATGGGCGGCGGCGGTCATCGTGCGCGGGCTGCATCTACTTTCCAGCCAGCCAAAGATCGAGTTCGTGCTGAGCGGTCGGTCCTCACCCAAGGCCGACCGAAGCCCAGATCTGAGTCTACACCATGGATTGCCCGCCACCGGCAGCGAGTTGACCCGCCGCGTGGGTGCCATCAACTGTGCCTTGTATGGATCCCCGGATCTGCTGAGAGGTCAGACAGCACCGCTTGCCGATACCGAACTCTCGGCGCTGCCGTGGCTAGGTTTTGTCGAGGAACAGCAAGATTACGTCACCATGCAATGGCTTCAGAATTTCATGAATGGTCGGGGGCCGGTGGCAAGGATGACGAATACCGATCTCATGCTGGTCGGTGCTTCGACCGGGATAGGAGCCGCAGTGCTTCCTTGCTTCATCGGCGACGAGGCGCCGGGTGTAACGCGTCTGTCGAATACAATCCCGGAACTGCGCGCCGAATACTGGCTGAAGGTCAGTCCGAACCTGGCACAGAACCCGTCGATCCGACTGGTATCGCTATGGATAATCGATTGCTTCCGCAGCATGCGAACGGGCGGTGAAGTCTGATTGTCGCGTAACAATTCGCCTCACGATCAACTCTTTTCCGGAACGAATCCGTTCCTCGCGTTAAAATCTCTTGGGATAGGCTCCCTGCGCATTTTCCGATTAAATTGTTCAAACAATTTGCGGAAAGGTTTTTCAGATGCATCGTGGTTGGGTGGTTTCACTGGGAGCCGTGCTGTCTTGGGCCCTGCTGAGCGCGATCAGCCGCGTGATCCTGATACGCTTCAAGATCGACCCTTGGGGGTTCAGCTTCATTCAATTGACCACCGGCGGGCTGGTGCTACTGCTCATCAGCGGCCGGCTGTCCTTGGCTCGAGCCAGTTTCCGGAAGCCGACAACATGGATCATCGGCTTATTCCGCGTACTGTCGGCCTCAGCCTATACCGCGCTGCTTGCGATGCTAAGTGTGCTGGAAGCAGGGATCATGGGGGCAATCAGCCTGACAGCGGTGACGCTGGCAGCCTGGGTCGTTTTTGCCCGGCCGCCCGGGCGGGGTGAAATCATTGGCCACCTGATCGTGCTGGGCTGCGCCGGGACGCTGTTGCAATCGCTGGATGGCGGGTTGCGGGATCTAGCTCTGATACTGGTGCTTGCTAACACGATCTGCGTTACCGCCATGACCATCCTCGCCGAGAGACATCCCGACAACCATTCGGTCGACGCTAGCGTGCGGCTTGGCTTCACCGGTGCCGTACTTCTTGTCACCGCTGGGATGTTCCTGGTGGTGCGGTTGGCCCAAGCCGGCCTTTCGCCGCAGATCTGGGATTGGCAGATGCTGGTATTCGGCGCGTTGGTGGGCGTCTTTCTTCGGGCGCCGTCGATGGTGCTAGCCTTTGCCTCGATTCGGCTGGTCGGATCGCAAAACTATTCTGCCGCCACCGCCTTTCTGCCGCTCTTTGGCATGGCACTGGAACATGTGTTCTACGTTTGGGGCTGGATTGGGATATCGCGGTTCCAATTCGACACCCTGTATCTCGGCTTTGGAACCGCCGCCGGAACCATTGCTGTGCTGGGCGCGCGCTTTCTGTCCAGACGCACGGAACGACGCATGACGACAAGAGAAAACCAAATTCCAAGATCAGGATGATGTACTGTAACCTGCCGTCTGGAAGTTTTGTTGGAGATTACGCCGTCCACAAATTTCCACCAACTGCGCGACACCGCCGTTGCTAATTCGAATTTCCAGACAGCAGGTCAAGTAATTCAATTGAATGACCGGATATGACCGGGCGCTGCCGAGCTGTCACCACCTCGGATTTGTCACCACCTTGCACCCTGGGTGGTGACGGAAAAAATCCTTTTAATTCAATCGTGTCACCACTGTCACCACCTGAACGGCCAAATTCTTTCCCTTCCTGTATAGATGTGTGTTTCACCCCATATGCCGACTTCCTTACACGTAGGAAAGAATTTGGTGGTGACAGTGGTGACAGTGGTGACAACGTTGTTTTCAAACGACTTTTTCTGTCACCACCTTGATCCGAGGTGGTGACAGGTGGTGACACGCCAACACGCCCCGAAATCTGTTCCCCCAGGGGCGGTTTTGCTTGTTCGCTCGAGGCCGGCCGGATATTCTGGCGGCGACCAAAGCCGAAGGCCCACCATTCGTGAGCCTTCAACATGAACACCCAGAACTCCACCACCACCGGGCGCACTGTTCAGGCGCCTGTTCCCCTTTCCACCATCCTCGCCCTCGATCTCGGCACCACGACCGGCTGGGCCTTGCGCGGCCATGACGGGTTGATCACCACCGGCACGGTCAGCTTCAGGCCCCGGCGGTTCGATGGCGGTGGTATGCGATATCTCAGATTCACCAACTGGCTGACGGAGATCGACCGGCTGTCCGGGCCGATGGAGGCGATCTGGTTCGAGGAAGTCAGAGCCCACAGGGGCGTGGACGCGAGCCACGTCTATGGGGGTCTCATGGCCACCCTGACCACGTGGGCCGAGCTGCGCGGCGTGCCCTACGAGGGCGTCCCCGTCGGCACCATCAAGCGCCACGCGACCGGCAAGGGCAACGCCAACAAGCAGGCAATGATCGAGGCGGCCCGTGCCCGTGGCTTCAGCCCGGCCGACGACAACGAGGCCGATGCCATCGCCATCCTCATGTGGGCGATTGAGACGAAGGGAGGCATGGCATGAAGACCATGCGCTTCACCCCGCCCGGCTATGGCGGCCGGCGCCGCAGTCCCGAGCAGGTCAAGCGCGACGGCTGGCACGAACAGGGCCTGCTGGCGGTGTCGGTTGACGACGACCGGCTGACCTGGCCCGAGCGGGAGCTCGTACGCCAGCTGGGTGAGCGGCTCTACGGAAAGCGAGAGGAGAAACGTGATGGCTGAGTGGACAACCGCCCGGGTGCAGGACCGACTGGAACTGGCGGCAGAGGTGTTCAGGCAGATGCCGGCCGTGAAGCCGCAGGGGTATTTCAACGCGTGGCCGGAGTATTTCCACAGCTTCGCCGGTCCGGTGGGCCAGACGCCACGGATGCGTCGGCCGCTGCCGAGTCCGCGCATGATCACCGAGGCCGAGGAAGCGCTGCTCTGGCTCCGCTGGCTCGAGAAGGAGGACGCGCGGATCGTGTGGCTGCGTGCCAATCGCACGCCCTGGAAGAAAATCTGCTGGGAGGCGGGCCTCAGCCGCCCCGCTGCCAGCCGGCACTGGCAATACGGGATCGCCGTGATCGTGTGGCGGCTCAACGGGCGGGTGCCGCCGGGCAAGAGATCAAAGCGCTTCGTGATCGAGAACGCCGACAGGCTGTCAAGGAAAATCGTCCTGTGAAAAAATTTTCGGAGAGACATCGCAGGGGGTGTTGCCGATGCCCGGTTCGGTCTACAAATCGGGCAAGGTCGCACGAGGCGTGAGAGACGGATGGAATGGATGAGCGAGGCAGTTGAAACGGGCAAGCGGGAACCGGTTGACCTGATGAACCTTCTCCGGCCCCTTGTAAGCCTTTGATTTAACGGGTCCTTTCTGTTCACCAACGTATTCGGGGGGGCTTGGCGCAAGGCTTGCCCAGTGACGCCGCCGAAAATACCCGTTTCGTTTCGCTTAGCCACAAAACCCAATGAAACAAGGGCCTGACGGCCCCGAACACCCCGCCTGA
>JALWRY010000309.1 GCA_027080445.1 Thiohalobacter sp.
AGGTAGTGCAAACTGTCCGGATCGATACGCATGGCGCGGCGCATGGCCCATACGCCCCTGTCGAGATCGCCGCCATCGGCTGCGGCCAGCGCATAGCCGACCTTGATGGTGCCGTTCTTAGGGTTATTCTGCGCCTGGGTCGCAAACGTTTTAAGTGCGCGGCGTTGTTCGCCATGCGCAAGTAACGACCAGCCCTGTCTGTCGTCTGCACCGGATGTACTGTAGTCGTTATGATGGCTGACGGTGTCATCCGGCTCGCGGTAACTGTTGTGCCGGTAGCTTCGGTAACTGTCGCCATAATAGGGGTAGTTGTAATAACCCCCGTAATAGTGACTGCCGTAGTAGGGGTAGCCGTAATAGCCGCCATAATGATGGTTGCCGTAATAGGGATAACCGTAATACCCGCCATAGTGATGACCGTGGTGGTGATGACCACCGTGGTGATGCTCATGACCGTCAGAATGATGACTGCCATTATGACGGTATGAGTGAGCGGTAGCCGGCATGCCGGCGAATGACAGTGCGATTGCCGCTACAGCCATTACTACAGAATTGAATAACTTACCCTGCAGAGTGAGCATGGTTCACCCCCGTAAGTAATTATGGGCAGGTACCTGCCCTCAACGACTAGGGACAATTTCCCGAACAATATGTTCACGGTAATTTATGGCATGAAACGGAACCATAGCCCGATTTTGCATTCCAAGGGATACACACGTTGAAAGAGGACCGTATCATGAATCGTTTAGCGAAGACTATGTCAGTAGTATGCGGTAGTGCCTTGCTGGGTGTTGTGGCTGCGCTTCCCGTGCTTCCGGGAAGCGCATTTGCCGGAAACGATGGTGGTGTTGCCGTGGGCGTACTCACCTGTAAAAAGATACCGGGCACCTATGAATACTATCTCGTCAACTCAACCGTTGCGGTGGATTGTGTCTTTTCGCATCCACAAGGCAAGGAGCACTATACCGGGCGCGCCGGTATTGGTTTGGGTATCGACCTGAACTGGAAGCACACCGAGGATATGATCTACTCGGTTATTGGTGGTTCATCCGATGTGAGTCCCAGTGCGCACGGCCTGGCCGGTACCTATGTAGGTGCGCGGGCTTCGGCCACAGTGGGTGTTGGCACCGGCGCCGCCGTATTGATCGGTGGTGGCGGTCAAAGCTTCAGCCTCCAGCCGGTAGCACTGGAAATTAACTCGGGACTGGGTGCGGCAGCCGGTATCGGTTACCTGAAGCTTCACAGGGGTGACGGTATCTAGGGAAGATACTACTGATCCGTCATTGCGAGCGTAGCGCGGCAATCTTTTTGGGCCTTGCGCCAAACTGTGGGAGATTGCTTCGCTGCGCTCGCGCCCTGAAGGATGGCGAAGACATCCTGAGGAAGTACTCCTGGGGTGCAATGACGAGGTATCTGCAATGATGGTGCTGCGTCAGACGGTGCGTGTCTCCACGCCGTTGGCGGTGCCAAGCAACAAAACATCGGCGGGCCGGTTGGCGAAAATGCCTACCGTGACAATGCCGGGAATATTGTTCAAGGTGGATTCCAGTGTGCAGGGCTCCATGATCTCCAGGCCCTTGACGTCCAGGATGATGTTACCGTTGTCGGTAGTAAAACCCTGACGCAACTCCGGTGTACCGCCGTGTTTGACCAGTTCGCGCGCCACGAAACTCTGCGCCATGGGAATCACCTCGATGGGCAGCGGGAAGGCGCCCAGCATTCGCACCAGCTTGCTTTCATCGCAAATACAGACAAATTTCCGGCTGGCGCCGGCAACGATTTTTTCCCGCGTCAGCGCGCCGCCGCCGCCCTTGATCAGGTGTAACTGCTCGTTGGTTTCATCTGCGCCATCGACATAAACCGACAGTTCCCCGACCTCGTTCAGGTCAAGCACGGGAATACCGTGGCCTTTCAGGCGTTCGGCGCTGGCAATCGAGCTGGCGACGGCGCCGTCGATCTTGCCCTTGATCTTTGCCAGGGCGTCGATGAAGCAGTTGGCGGTCGAGCCGGTGCCGACGCCGATGATGGTGCCCGCTTCGACATACTCGATGGCTGCTTCGGCAACCTGTTTCTTGAGTTCATCCTGGTCCATTGTGTGCTCCTGAAAATCAATTCTCCCGATAATACCGGACAATCAAATTGACTCCCACCCCGTTCCGTTTATTATCCGGGTATGCCAGACAAATATTTGAAAATGATCCTCAATTCCCGGGTTTACGACGTCGCCAGCGAAACGCGGCTGGATTACGCGCGCACCCTGTCATCGCGCCTGGGCAATGCCATCTGGCTCAAGCGCGAAGACTTGCAGCCGGTATTTTCCTTCAAGTTGCGTGGCGCCTATAACAAGATCGCCCGCCTCGACGCAGCAGAGTGCGAGAACGGGATTATCACCGCTTCAGCGGGGAATCACGCGCAGGGCGTGGCACTGGCGGCACAGTACCGCCATATCAAATCACTGATCGTGATGCCGCGTACCACACCGGGTATCAAGGTCAGTGCCGTACGCGCGCTGGGCGGCAAGCCATTGCTCTATGGCGATACCTACGATGAAGCCTGTGAGCATGCGCACCAGCTGGCTGAACAACGTGGGATGGTGTTTATCCACCCCTACGATGACCCCGATGTCATTGCCGGGCAGGGTACCGTGGCGATGGAGTTGTTGCAGCAGCAACGTGCGCCGATCCATGCCGTGTTCGTGCCGGTTGGCGGGGGCGGGCTGATCGCCGGAATGGCGGCCTACATCAAGGCCTTGCGCCCCGAGATCCGGGTGATTGGTGTGGAGCCGGAGGATGCGCCGTGCATGTACGAAGCACTGAAGCGCAAGCGTCGCGTGGTACTCGACCAGGTCGGCATCTTCGCCGACGGCGTGGCCGTGCGGCAGGCCGGCAAGGAACCCTACCGGCTGGCGCGCAAGTTTGTCGATGAAATGATGCTGGTCAGCACCGATGAGATTTGTGCGGCTACCAAGGACATCTTCGACGACACCCGTGCCATGGTCGAGCCGGCCGGTGCACTGGCGGTTGCCGCGATGAAGAACTATGTCGAGCGCGAAGGTATCCGTGATGAATGCCTGATCGCCATCAACAGTGGCGCCAACATCAATTTTGACCGCCTGCGCCACGTCGCCGAACGCGCCGAAATCGGTGAACGGCGTGAAGCGTTGCTGGCGGTGACGATCCCGGAAAAACCTGGCAGCTTCCTGAAGTTCTGCCGCACCCTGGGTAAACGTGGCATCACGGAATTCAACTACCGTTACGCCGATGCCTGTGATGCGCAGGTGTTTGCCGGCGTACAGCTGAGCGGCGGTGACGAGGAACGTGAGGATTTACTCGCTACCCTGCGTGAACAGGGTTATGCCGTGGTCGATATGACCGACAATGAGATGGCCAAGACCCACATCCGTTTCATGGTGGGCGGGCATGCCCCCGGTGTTGAAGATGAGGTGTTGTACCGCTTTGAATTTCCCGAACGCCCGGGTGCGCTACTGAAGTTCCTTTCCAGCATGGGCAAGCGCTGGAATATCAGCCTGTTTCACTACCGTAATCATGGCGCGGCCTACGGTCGTGTGCTGGTTGGCGTCCAGGTGCCTGTGGCAGAGCGGAAACGTTTCCGGCATTTTCTGGATGAGCTGGGTTATCTCTGGTTCGAGGAGAAGGATAACCCGGCATACAGCCTGTTCCTGGGAGCAAACTAGTCAAAAAACCGGGGTCAGACCACAGTTTTTCCTAATATTCAAAACAATTGTGTTCTGACCCCGATTTTTTGACCCCGATTTTTGACCCCGATTTTTGACCCCGATTTTACTGACCCCGATTTTATCCCGATTTTTGGTCCGATGTTTTCCACCTTACCCGGGTTTTTTATTCTCAAGTTTCAAAATAAAATCCCACTGTTTTTTTGTCAGCGGCATGATCGACAGGCGGTTGCCCTTGCGCACCAGCGGGCAGTCTTCAAGCGCCTTGTAGCCTTTTAACTCCTGCAAACTGATCAGGCGTTTGGTCATGCGTTTGTAGCGTACGTCCACCATGAACCAGCGCGGCTTGTCAGGATCGCTTTTGGGGTCGTAGTATTTCTGTTCGGGATCAAAGGCGGTGAAGTCCGGGTAGCCTTCACGCACCACTTCCATGATGCCGACAATGCCCGGTTCCGCACAGTTGGAATGGTAAAAGAACACCTGGTCGCCTTTTTTCATTTCGTCGCGCATCATGTTGCGCGCCTGGTAGTTGCGCACGCCGTCCCAGTGCTCGGTTTTCTTCGGCATTTTTTTCAGGTGTTCGATACCGAACACGTCAGGTTCGGATTTCATCAGCCAGTAGTTCATGCTCTGCTCCAGAAGGCTTTGTTGATCAGAATTCTGTGATCCGGTTTTCGCTGGCGACGGCCGTCAGCGGAACATCCCAGCGCTGTGCGGGCAGGCGCGCCAATTGCTGGAAGTCGAAGGCCAGGCCAACCAGACGCGGCTTCTATG
>JALWRY010000310.1 GCA_027080445.1 Thiohalobacter sp.
ATGGAATCGGTACGGGAAAAAATCGGGTTCAACAGCGGCTCGTCCACCCAGCCCAGCGCCATCATGGCGCGAACATCGGCGCTGTGCCCGGGCAGTTTTTCCAGCACCTCGCAGACCGCCGTAGTAGTTGGACACACGGGCGGCACATCGAGCAAGGCCTCGGCATCGCTGACAATGGTTTCCATATCAGCCGCCGGATCGATATGCGGGCATACCGGTGAAAAATACCGGTGTATCGAACGGAGAAACTCGACAACCACATCCTGGTTGACGGGTTTGGCCATCACCGCCTCGGCCGTGGCCAGGAACGCCTGTCCCTGCGCGCCAAGGCAACGGCACAACTGTTTCGCCACGGCATTACCCGCCTCGACCAGTGGCGCCAGCGTTTCACAGACCTGTTGCCAGTCGGCACGCGGCTTTTGCACTTCGGGCAAATTATCCGGGCAGGCATCCATGAAACCGACATAGTAGGAATTCTTGCGCCTGGCGGAACGCCAGAGTTTATCGCGCAATTCATCCGTGATCAGGCCGGGTTGCAGCACCAGGCGAATGGTTTCAATCATGGCCTTGTGCTCGGTTTCAAACGGCAGGTACTCGACCAGGAATTCCGCCAGCTCCCGTCCCAGTGTCCCATTGACGACACAGGCATGCTCCAGCATGCGCCGGGCATTGTCCGCTACCGGCATCGCCCACCAGGCGCGACGGGCAATTTCATCCGTGAGGCCATTGGCGTGTACCACGGCAACCACGGCTTCCGGTTCACCCAGTAAAAGCAACTGCTCCAGGCTTTCGTCACGCGCCTGCCCCATGCGCGTCCAGCGCCGCAGGAACACCGGGTAGCCCCCGGGTGAACCCAGCACCTGGCTGGACAGCAGTTCACGCACTTTTTTCAGGTACTGCTCGTCCCTGCCCAGCGGGTTCAGGCGAACACTGGCCTCCCCGTCAGGCGACAAGGCATGAACAACCATCCGGGATTCATCAATACGTACAGCTTCCAGCTCATTGGCCAGCAGTACGTTGAGACGCAGCGCGTCTTCAGCCGACAGTTCCATTAACGCTCGAAACCGGCCGCCCGGTAGAGTTCATTGGCCTTGTCGATATCCTGTTCGACACCGTTGCCTTCCTCGTACATCATCGCCAGGGTGGTCAGGGAACCCACCAGCCCCTGCTCTGCCGCTTTCTGAAACCATTCGACCGCCGCAGCCGGGTCCTTCTCGACGCATTCACCTTCCAGGTACATGAAACCCAGGCCGTGCTGGGCGACCGGGTAACCACTTTCCGCCGCCGCCTTCATCCAGCGCAACGCCAGACCGTCATGCTGAGCGACACCCAGACCGTTCTGGTACATAATCGCCAGCCGGTGCTGGGCTTCCGGGTTACCCTCACTGGCAAACGGCGACAGCAACTGCGCGGCGCGTGAAAAGTGCTTGGCTTCAAATGCGGCCATACCGCTGGCGAAATCCACTTCGCTTTCGTTCGTATTCACTGAATCGGACATAGTCACACCCTCCGGAAAACAGCGCATTATATAGATCCGCTCTTTCCTTACCAAATTACTCGGGATTTAATTTGCCTGCATGGCTAATAACCATTCAAATATTACTGTTTTATCCCGGTAGGGATATATAGCGGATTCCTGATATAGCTGTATACTTGCGCGCCATCGATTACCCAAGATTTCGAAACCTCGTCGAAGGAGATCTCAACAATGGATCAGAACTACTACGATTTTACTGTCAAGATGGAAAAAGAAGCTGTAAACGCCGATTACATCGAGGGTTGGCAGAGTGGCTATGTCCTCAACCCCGCTCGTGAAGAACAGCACTTGACGGAACCCTATGAAGCCGGCTACGAAGATGGCAAGGCGCATAACATGGATAACTACACGAACTGGGTTAGCAAGTAAGCCGCCTGCTTCGGGATAAAAACGGGCCGCAGGCCCGTTTTTTTTTGCCCACAAAACGTATGTATAATACTGCTGCCCAACAAAAAAACTAAAGCCACACCGGGTATGTGGCCGTAATACACATTTACATTACACGCCAAGGGGAATTCACCATGAAGATACGGTTTTCAAGAACCGTGGCGGCCTCGTTGCTGCTGTTTCACGCCGGGATATTGCCCGCCGTGGAGAATATCCAGTTCAACGGTTTCCTGACCGTTGGCGGTGCCGTCAGCAATGACAAGGTCAACACCCAGAACGGGAACATCACCGACAGCATCGGTTTTGACGAAGACACCCGTGTCGGCGTACAGATATCCGCCGATATCAACAAGCGCATGTCCGTCACCGCGCAGTTACTTGGATCCTCAGACCAGAGCCAGTCTTTTGATGCCAAATTTGACTGGGGCTATGTCAGCTACTCGCTAACGGAAAACGCCGACATCCGTGGCGGCAAAATCAAATTCCCGACTTTCCTGGTGTCGGAATACATCGAGGTGGGCTACGCCTACCCGTGGATTCGCCCACCGGCCGAGGTCTATGGCAGCAACCCGATTACTGCCATTACCGGCACTGACCTGTTGTTGCGTGCGCGTGTTGGTGGTGGCGACCTGCTGGTACAGCCTTATTTTGGTACCGCCAACGATGAGAAAGCGCTGGTGCCACAGGAAGTTCTCCCGCAGTTCCCCCCGCAACCAGGGCCGGGACTACCTGCGGGAACGGTCAAGTTCGTCAACTTCGATGCCAAAAATATGGCCGGTATCAACGTCGCCTACACGGGCCGCGCCGGTACAATACGCGGCGGTTACCTGCAGACCCAGGTCAGTGCGAGCGACCTGGGCATCACCAAAAATGACGACGTCACTTTCTGGAGTGTCGGCGGCAATCTCGACTGGCACAATATCATTGGTTACAGCGAGTATTTCGAGCGTGATATCGACGGCGCCGCCAACAGGTTCTTCCCCAGCCAGAAAGGCTGGTACGCCACGCTCGGTTACCGGCTTGGCCATTTCCTGCCGCATATTACCTATGCGACCCTGGAAGACAACAACAGTAAAAGCGATCCGGGCGTAGCGTTGCAACAGCAATCCGTGACGGCCGGGCTGCGCTATGAACTGGGTACCGGCGCAGCGCTCAAGCTTGAAGCGGAACGCATCGATCCGGATAACGGCACACGCGGCTTGCTTATCAGCCCTGTCGACGACATCCTCATCTACAGCCTCGCTGTCGACGTGATTTTCTAGGGGGCTGACCATGAAACCATTCACTCACATGAAACCTTTTATCAAACTGTTACCTTTGGCAGGCCTCCTGCTGGCCTTCAGCGCCTGGGCCGAACTGGCCGTGATCGTCGATCCATCCGTCAAGGTCAACAGCCTCAGTATCGAACAACTGCAACGCCTGTACCTGAACCAGGCCAACCGTTTCCCCGGCGGAGTTGCCCTGCGCCCACTGGACCAGCATAGTGGATCCGGGCAGCGCAAGGCCTTTGATGCCCACGTACTGGGTATGTCGGAAAGGGAACTGGCAGAGTATTGGTCACGGCGCATGTTCTCCGGCAAGGGACACCCGCCGGCAACCGTCAAGGATGACAAGGCCATGATCGACCGGGTCATCACTGAACCGGGCGATGTGGGTTACATTGACGGGGATTCGGTCGACGACCGCGTCAAGGTGATCCTGCGTATCCCCTGACAACATACCTGCAGGAGCGGGCTTGCCCGCTCCTACAAGGTGCCCGCCTGGCTTGCAAGGAACGCCGTTTTGGCTGACAACTCAAAGGAACAGGTCCACTTGTAGGCCAGGTTGATCGTTTCTGCGGCTGCGTAAACACCATGTCCACGCACCACGACCACTTTGTGCTCGGCCAGCATCCCTGAAACAGCCTCTGCAGCAAGATCAAGGTAGCGGTCGTAAGGCATGCTGATCACGGGGATGCGTTCAAAATAATACTGCCCTTCGAAATCCACCGGGATAAAATCTTTCCCCTGCAGGGTCATGGCGACGCTGTATGCACCGTGACTATGGAGTACCGCCCTGGCCTGCGGATTTTTCCGGTAGACCCCTGCATGGAGTAATCCATCCAGTGACGCACCTTCGCCCGGCTGGCCATCCACCGGGCACCGGACGAGTTGATCCGCTTCCAGCAAATCCGCGCAAGCACCCGTGGGCGTCACGTAGAAGTGATCCTGTTCACGAACGGATGCATTGCCACTGTGGGAATCGTTATACCCATACTGTCTGAGCCAGCGGTAATGACGGACAAGGTCTTGCTGGAGGGTCATCGGCATGTGGAAAGAAAACGCGCTGTCGGTCCGTTACAGGGGTTGGTCGAGAAAACACCTGAGGCATCTTCCGGGGTTTTTCCAGGGTCAGCCTGACGTGTTTCCGGTGTGGCGGCCGCCGTGGTTTGCGGTGCCGCCTGTGCGGGAGAAGCTACCGCCGGTGCCTTGACGGAATCTTCATCGTCACCTTCATCCGACCATTCCGGGGTATCGGCCCATAGCGCAGCCGGGGTAGCGG
>JALWRY010000311.1 GCA_027080445.1 Thiohalobacter sp.
GGGCGATTTCAGTGGTGAACAGAGCATCCGCATCCGTCAGGGTGATGTGAGCCTGCAGCAGGATGAACGCCTGGTCGCGCAGCACGTCGCGCTATCGGCGGATCAGGGCTCTTTGACAGTAGCAGGCGAAATCGATGCGGAGGGCGGGCGCATCGAGCTGGCCGCTGCCGATACGCTGGCTGTTTCCGGCGCACTCAAGGCGAACGCCGTTGACGGAACGCCGGGTCGTATTGAACTGATCGCCCTGGATGCCGATGCCGATGGGCAGAGCGGTCTGGCGGTCAGCAACGGGGCGCAGCTGGAACTGGGCGGCGGTGGTTTGTTGCAGCTTTTTGTTCCGGTGGGTGCAAACGGGACCTTGACAGGCCTTCAGCCCTTCCTGGGGACGGTGAAGGGCGCAGCAACGCGTGAAGTGCTGGAGGTGCGCATATTACAAAACCCGGGGCTGTCGACAACGACCGGTATCAGTACCCTGACGCAGGCCGATATCGACCGCGAATCGACCGCCATGGACGCTTTCGTGCAGGCCGCGCAAGGACAACAGCCGGCAGGTTTTCGTCTGCGACCGCTGCTGGACGTCAGGGCCGATAAGGACCTGGTTGTAGCCGGAGGCATTGATCTGAACAACACGCGTTTCGGTGCGGACAAGCTTCCCGGCACGTTAATGTTGCGCGCCGCCGACAAGCTGGTCTTTGACGCCGGTTTGAGTGATGGCGTTGAACAGACAATAAATACGACTTTTGGATTTGGTCTCCCGGAGACCCGTCTCGGCAGTGACGAGAGCTGGAGTTACCGGCTTGTGGGTGGCGCCGATACAAGCGCGGCGTCACTTCAGGCAGTAAATCCCGGCGGCAAGGTCGTGTTGAATGACGGAAGTCGCGTACGCACGGGTACAGGCGATATTACGGTAGCGTCCGGTTCGGACCTGAATGTTGGCAAGGGGGCGGCGATTTATACCTTTGGCCGGGATGCCGGCGCCGGCGCCTTTGCTGACGTGGTATTTCCTCAGTTCAATAATCTCGATGGCAGTACTTTGCTGCTTGCCATGACCAACGGCATCCAGTTCGGGGAAGATGGCGGTGCATTGCGCGTCCAGGTACAGGGTGATCTGACAGGTAAGGGTGTTACTGCACTGAATCAGGGCTGGCAGCCCAAGGTTGGCGGCGATTATGAAAGCTTGCTCTCCGGTCGTGTTGGCAAACTGCCGGTTATACGTGGCGTGAATGTGGAAAAGTTTGCCGATGGTCTCGGTGTGCTGGGCGGGGGCATCATGCAGGTATCCGCCGGACGGGATATCAGCGGCCTTAGCCTGGTGATGCCAGGCACCATCAAACCCGTTGAAAATCTGGGTGTGCTGCGCAGCGGCGCCAGTGTCACGCTTGAACAACGCGCTGATACGCGTTTTGCTACCTCGGGCGGTTCGTCGTTGCAGGTGCGTGCCGGCAGGGACCTGAGTAATTTTTATCTCCAGGCCGATCAGGGCAAAGTGCGCGTCAGTGCAGGGCATGATATTCGCGCAGCGCAGCCCGGACAGGCCAATTTACTTGGCGTCGGCGACGCCGATATCGCACTGCTCGCGGGGAATCGTCTGCAGGTAGACAAGGTGTTCGATCCTGGTCTGATTGCACAAGCAGATACCCAGTTTGCACTGTTTACCAATGATGCAAGTCTGAAAGACCTGGATACCTTGTTCCTGAGTCAGTCGGCCAATGCACGTTTGTCCATGACATCGTTGGCGGGGGATGCCGTCTATGGAAGGGTGAGCGAAACGCCTGTGCTGGACAGGCTGTCATTGCAGTCCATTAACCAACATATAAACAGCAAAAAAACGGAAACACTGCTTGGTCTCAATATCGTTCCTGCAAAGTTTGAGTTACAGTCTGTTGAAGGAAATGCGGGAATCGCCTCGACGACACTCAATGCCTTGCCTGCGAGCGAGGGGTACCTGCGTGTGCTGGCCGGTAACGATATTGTGTTGTCCAGCAGTCTCAGGCTGGTGCAGGCGGACGCTGATCCTTCCTTGCTGGCGGATTTCCGTTTTCCACTTGATCTCAACAGCAATCAACTGGTCAACGCACTGAGCAGTTCGGACCCGGGTTTTCATGCCCTGATACCGATCCATGGCACGAGTACGCAATTCAATCACTTTGTGGCGCGCAACGGTGACATAAGGCGGAGTGGAGATGTTGCCGCACAATCCAGCCTGATATTTTCCAACCAGACGCGGCTGGTGGCGGGTCGGGATATTCTGGACCTGAACGTTAATATCCAGCATGCCAACGCGCGGCAGATCTCACTGGTTTCTGCCGGGCGTGATATTCGCCAGGCAACCTTGAGGGTAAGAACAACAGGTGCGTTAAGGACTGACGATACGCGGTCTTACACAATCGGTGGCCCCGGCCAGTTGCAATTCCGCGCCGGGCGCAGCATCGATCTGGGCGCAACGTCGGGTATTGTGAGTAACGGCAATACAGCCAACGCCGTGTTGCCTGACGATGGCGCTTCGATCAATATACTGGCGGGGTATAGCGGTGAACCGGACTACGAGGCCTTCATGGCGCGCTATATCGATAGTGATAGGCGCTATTTGCCACGATTGCATGATTTCCTGACATCGCTCCATATCGATGCCGCCACGGATACCGAGGCGCGTACAGCCTTACATGCCATTGACCCACTGCAACGCAAGCGGTTCCTCAGCAAGGTATTGTTCAGCGAGTTGAAGGCCTCGGGGCTTGAGGCGACCCGTCCGCCAAAACCAGATAATGATTATTCACGCGGTTTTGACGCAATCGCGACATTGTTTCCCCACCCGAATCCTGATGGACGGCTGGATATCAAGCTGAGCAAGATAAATACCCTGAATGGGGGTGACATTGACCTGTTAATGCCCGGCGGGTTGATCAATGGCGGCGCTGCCAGTAATGCGGCACTGAGCAAACCGGCGAACGAACTGGGTGTGGTGACAGCCCGGGCGGGTGACATCAGCGCTTTTGTCGATGGCGATTTCCTGGTCAACCAGTCACGCGTGTTTGCCCTGAATGGCGATTTATTGATGTGGTCTTCCAATGGCGACCTCAATGCCGGTCGCGGTTCCAAAACGGCATTGGCTTCACCGCCACCGAAAACGCGCATTGATCCAAAAACCGGCCAGACCATTGTGGAGTTCCCGGCGAGTATTTCCGGTAGTGGTCTGCTTGGTGTGAATGCTTTCCTGTTTGCGCCGCGTGGCAAGATCGATGCGGGCGATGCCGGCATATCAGCCCTGGGTAATCTTTTCGTCGGTGCGGCGGAAGTGATCGGTAATGGAAATATTACTTTCGGCGGGTTGTCCGTCGGCGTACCGACAGCCAACTCCGGGGGGATTGCAGCGGGCCTTACCGGCGTCAGCAACCTCGCCAGCAGCGCGACCAGTCAGGCGGTGGATAACGCCGCCAGCATGGCCAGTGTTGAGGACGGCAGTGGTCAGACGCAACAGCTTGGCTTGTTGAGTGTTGAGATTCTCGGCTTCGGCGAATAATCGTCGGGCAATAAGTCCTGTATTGGCAGCGCATTCGTCACATTGCTGTCATCTTAAAGTATGAGAATGTGTCCTTCTGTAATGCGAGTTGAATGATCATGAAACAGCGCAATTACCTTTTTCTTGTGCTCTTGCTGGTCCCCGTACTGGCGCAAGCCTGGTGGAATGATGACTGGTCCTATCGCAAGGCAATCAGTATCGATACCGGTCCTGGAGGCGCGAATCTGCCGGTCGAGGTCGATGACGTACCGGTATTAATTCGTCTGCATACCGGCAATTTCAGTTATTTCCTGGATATGGCCGACGACGCACGCGACCTGCGTTTTATGTCGGAAGACGATCAGACGCCGCTGAAATTCCATATAGAAAAATTCGACCCCATCAACGAGATGGCGCTCGTCTGGGTCGGGGCCTCAAAGCTGCTCCCCGGGAGTGATGCAAACCGCCTATGGATGTATTACGGAAATAAAGGCGCCGTTCCGGCGGAAGATCCGGCCGGAACCTATGATGCGAACCAGTCTCTCGTGTACCACTTTGGCAAGAAAGAGGCTGTCCCGCAAGACAGCACGGCCTATGGTAATCAGGCGGCGAGCTCGACGGCTGAAATCGTATCAGACGCCCTGATCGGGGACGGCCTGCGCTTCAATGGTGAACAGCAGTTGCGTATTGCCGATAAGCCTTCGCTACAGGCTGATCCCTCCAAAGGCTGGACAGCCGGGTTCTGGTTTCACGTTGACCGGATGCCGACCGGTGCCCAGGTGCTATTGTCGCGTACGAGCGAAGCAGGCGCCCTGGCGCTGGAGTTGACGCCCACGGGGCTTGTGGCGCAACTCGTGGCAGGGGCAAACACCGCTGAGTCACGTCCTGTGAGC
>JALWRY010000312.1 GCA_027080445.1 Thiohalobacter sp.
CTTTTCCAACGAAGCCGGGCTGGGCTCCTCACCTATGGCGCATGCGGCCGCACGTACCAACCAGCCGGTGCGCGAGGGCCTGGTCGCCATGATGGAACCCTTCATCGACACGCTGGTAATCTGCACCATGACCGGACTGGTCATCGTCGTTACCGGCGCCTGGACCCTGCATCGCGATGACCTGGTGGGCGCCGCGCTGACGGCGCACGCCTTCCAGACGTCCATTGGCGTCTCCGGGGCCAGCGTGGTCGGTATCGGCCTGAGCCTGTTCGCTTTCTCGACCATCATTGCCTGGTCCTACTACGGCGACCGCTCCGCGAGTTTCCTGTTCGGCGAGCGCGCCGTGCTGCCCTACCGCCTGCTCTACACCCTGCTGGTCATGGTGGGCGCCGCCGTGCCCCTGAAGCTGGTGTGGAACATCGCTGACATCACCAACATCCTCATGGCGCTGCCCAACCTGCTCAGCCTGCTGTTACTGGCCGGACTGGCGCAACGGCTCAAAAACGCGTATTTTTCGCGCAGTTTGAAACCGGAACAGAACGAGGCAAGGCCATGAGTGAAACGACCACCGACAGCGGACTGAAATATGAAGATCTCAGCGAAGGCGACGGTCCGCTGTGTACCGGCCGCGGCCAGACCGCCATTGTCCACTACACCGGCTGGCTGGAGGACGGCACCAAATTCGATTCCAGCCTCGACCGCAGCGACCCCTTCAGTTTCCCCATCGATTGCAGCTACGTCATTCCCGGCTGGGACGAAGGCGTGGTCGGCATGAAGGTCGGCGGCAAACGCAAGCTGATCGTGCCCCCCGAACTCGGCTACGGGGAACGCGGCGCCGGCGGCGTGATCCCGCCCAACGCCACCCTGATCTTCGAAATTGAACTGCTTGAGTTATCCGAATAGTGCTGCTGGAAGTGCTGGAGGCACATATCGACGAAGACGTGCGCCGCGCGCTGGAAGAAGATGTCGGCCAGGGCGATATCACCGCGCAACTGATACCCGCCGATGGCATCTGGAAAGCCAGCGTCTATAGCCGCGAACACGCCGTACTCTGCGGCCGAAACTGGTTCGATGCCGTATTCCGTCACCTTGATGAAAAGGTTGATATACGCTGGTATGCCGCCGATGGTGAACACATCGCGCCCCACCAGGTGGTCTGCACCCTGAAAGGCCCGGCGCGCAGCCTGCTGACCGGTGAACGCACCGCACTCAACTTCCTGCAAACACTGTCCGGCACCGCCACCCTTGCCCAACACTATGCCCGGGTCGTGGACGACCTCCACACCCGTATCCTCGACACCCGCAAAACCATCCCCGGCCTGCGCCGCGCACAGAAATATGCCGTTCGCGCCGGTGGTTGCCACAACCACCGGATGGGTCTCTACGACGCCTTCCTGATCAAGGAAAATCACATTATGGCCGCCGGCTCCATTCACGAGGCTGTGGCCAGCGCCCGTGCCCTCGACCCCAGACTCCCCGTTGAAGTCGAGGTGGAAAATATCGATGAACTCCAACAGGCGCTCCAGGCCGGTGCAGACCGGGTCCTGCTCGACAACTTTACCCTCGAGACCCTGCGCGAAGCCGTTGCACTCAATGCCGGCAAGGCGGAACTGGAAGCCTCGGGCGGCATCACACTGGATACGCTGCGCAAGTACGCAGAAACCGGCGTGGACTATATCTCTATCGGTGCACTGACCAAGGACGTCAAAGCCATCGACCTTTCGATGCGGTTTGATTGATGTGAAACCCGTCTTATAATCCTATAAGTGACGGGCTGCCAGGATTTTTAACCACAAGTTCCACCTACAAGCCGGCTTCTTCATCTCGCCATTCTCTGCAATACACCAGACAATTCTGTTCCCGTTGCCACCGTGTTGTAGATCGTTCCATACTGACGAATGTTCTTGTGCATCAGATCCAGCTTATGCGGGTCCTCATCAGTATCCACCGAGATGACATAGTCTATGCGCACCATCTTCGGTGGTGCATCCTGGCGCACGCCGTGGACCCTGACAATTACGCCACGGTAGTCAAACTGGATCATGGGTGCAATCCGTTCCATATTCTTCAGAATGCAGGCCGCCACTGCGGCAAGCAGCAGCTCGGCAGGGTTAAAGGCATCTGCACTCCCCTTGATGTCCGTGTCAATCGTGATCTCCGCGTGCTTGCAGTGCGCGACGCTGCCATGCTCATCTATCCGCCTTGCCTCGATTTCATACTCCAGCATCAGATACAGACTCCGGTTTGGAAAGGTTTATCCCTGTTGTACGTTCCCAGTAATAGCGGCTCGCTCTTCTTCACCCCCTCAGCACCCCGGAAAACAGTTTGATGGCAACGGCCAACAGGAGCACACCATAAAAACCCCTGACCCATCCCGGCCGCGCCCTGTTTGCCATGAACCAGGCACCGAGTTGCGATCCGGCGATGGCAGCTACGACAGCCAGGCCCGCAAGCAGTATATCAATATGCCCCTCAGCCATATGGCCCAGGAAACCGGAAAACGATGAAAAAGTGACAATGAATGCCGTGGTTGCCGCCGCCTGCTTGGTCGGATACCCCAGTTCCATCAGCATGGGTGCGACAATGAACCCACCCCCCACGCCAAGCAGCCCGGCAATAAACCCGGCCACACCACCCACCAGGCTGCCGATGATGGCACGTTTACCCTTGTCTGCCTTTTGCCCAGGCTCACCCTTGCCCGATTGCATCAGGGAGCGGAGCCCGGCCAGGCTGACGACGGTTGCGAACACGAGTATCAGCGTGTCATGTGGCACATATTGAACCAGGTGAGCACCTGCTGGCGCGAGTATCATACCGGCGGCTGCCGCCGGCAGACCACCGCGGTAATCTACCAGGCCCTCCCGGTGGTAACGGAGGAAGGCGGACAGTGTGGTGACACCATTGAGCAACAGCCCAAGCGGGATGGCAATGGTCTTCAATGGTAAACCCAGCCACTTGAAGACGGGCACGTAAAGCATGCCGCCACCCAGGCCGAGCATGGAAAACACCAGGGCGATGAAAAATATCAGGCCTGTCGCCAGCGCATAGCTTTCGCTGGTCAACGCCATCAGGGCATCGATACGTTCGGTAAATGTACGACCTGTTCTTCAACCGTTCGTCCGCTACAGGGAATACATACTCTCTTTTCATCTTTCACCCGCAAATAGCGCTCGAACACATATTCACCACAGGATTCACATTTCGCCTTGCTGAAAGATCCTTTTACCGGTGAGTACTCGAATCCCTGCAGGATCGTAATATTGAACAACTCTTCGTCTGAAGCATTGAGAACGATATCGATGATGTCACGCTTGACCTCATCAGGTACCTCGGAGGGTTCAACGCCCTGCCTGCGGTACCGGAAAAACTCATGCGGGGAGAGCTTGTCCTGGAACTCGTTCTTCAAACTGATACGAATGGCATCCGGCTTACCCGGATACCAGAAGGCGGCCGCCACCTTTCCGTAATTCAGTTTCTCGATCATGCCCTTGCCAAAGGTTGCACCAGTAGCGGACATGATGCCGTCCTGCATGCACCCTTGCGGGTGACCGATACCCATTTCGGAAAAGACATGCATTTCGTGATTCAGGCTTCTACCAACCCCCAGATTTTCCATCGCCAGGGTTCCCATGCGAAAGCCAATGGGCATAAAAGGACAATGATGTCCGTGAAATTCAAACGTCCAGTCTGGTAAATCAAACATAATCGTTTCTCCCGCTATTTAATTACACATTGGAGGCATCCCTTTAGTCCACGGTTGCTCCCAGTCCTGTGAAATTTGATCACAACAAACAGGAATCTGCTCGTTATAATCGACAGGAGTATTTTTTACCCACAACAACCACTGCTTGTGGATGCCCCGTTTCCGGAACAATCACTTCCGGCATCATGTCCTTCAAGCCAGGCATTGATAGCCTCCTTTGCAGGAATGCCACCCGCATGGACGACATTGCCATCGACCACCACACCAGGTGTTGACATGACGCCATAGCCCATAATCGCAGCAATATCCTCGACCTTCTCAAGCGTGATGGCGATACCTTTTTCGGCAGCCGTTTCTTCAATTAATTTCGCGGTTGCCTTACAGTTGGGGCAACCTGTACCCAATACCTTGATTTCTTTCATACCAGACTCCTGTTTTTACCAGTATTCATAACACTTACCCCGCATCTTCATACTCAGCAGGAAAACCGGCATCGATCAATGCCGTCACAACCGCTTGCGGTGACAGGTCGCCACTGATGTGTGCAAGAATATTTGCCAGGTCTATACGCACCTTGTGGACACCTTCTACTGTCTTGATCGCTTTCTGAGCTCGAACGATACTGTTCCCACAGCAAATTCCACCGACGCTGATCTGAAAGTTTTTCTCATGCATACT
>JALWRY010000313.1 GCA_027080445.1 Thiohalobacter sp.
CGGTGCCTTTGCCGGTCGTGGACCTGTCACGGATTTATTCCGCTCCTTTAAGAGCATATTCTGCCACAAAGGAGATAAAGAATGGCAAGTTTACACAGTGAAGAATTCAAACGCGATGCGGTTCGTATTGCCTTGACCAGCGGGCTGACGCGTCGACAGGCATCGTCTGATCTCGGCATCGGCATGTCGACCCTGAACAAATGGATCAAGACCTATCGCGACAGCGATGTTGTCAGCAAAGGAGACCAGGATTTGGCGAAAGAGAACGAACGCCTTCGTCGGGAAAACCGTCTTTTGAAGGAGGAGAGGGATTTGTTAAAAAAAGCAACAATCTTCTTTGCGGACCAAAGCAAATGAGGTTCGCATTCGTTGAGAAACATCGCAATAGCATCCCCACGGAGCGCCTTTGCCGGATTGTAAATGTCACCCCACGTGGCTACCGGGCTTGGCGTGCCCGCCCAGCCAGCCAACGTCAGCGGGAGGACATGGTTCTGCTGGCCCATATCAGGGAACAGCACCGGCTGAGCCTGAACAGTTATGGCCGCCCCAGAATGACTGAAGAACTGAAGGAACTGGGGCTGAATATTGGTCATCGCCGGGTTGGCAGATTGATGCGCCAGAACGGCATATCGGTTGTCAGAACCCATAAATACAAGGTGACGACGGACAGCAACCACAAATTCAATATTGCACCAAACCTGTTGAACCGTAACTTTTCGGCGGATCGGCCCAATCAGAAATGGGTAGTGGATATCAGCTACATCTGGACCCGCGAGGGCTGGCTCTATCTGGCGGTGGTTCTGGACCTGTATTCCAGACGCGTCATCGGCTGGGCTGTCAGCAACCGGATGAAACGCACTCTTGCGATCCGGGCGCTGAATATGGCCATAGCCCTGCGCAGGCCGCCCAAGGACTGCATCCATCATTCCGACAGGGGCAGCCAATATTGTTCACATGACTATCAGAAAATCCTGCGCCAACATGGGTTCAAAGTGTCGATGAGCGGCAAGGGAAATTGTTACGACAATGCCGCAATGGAAACCTTCTTCAAAACCATCAAGGCGGAGCTGATCTGGCGGCAGTCATGGCAAACCCGCCGGGATGTTGAAGTTGCCATCTTCGAATACATCAACGGCTTCTACAACCCCCGCCGCAGACATTCCGCATTAGGCTGGAAAAGTCCCTTGGCTTTCGAACGAAAGGCCGCTTAAATGAGCACTTGGGGCGGCACTAAAGCGTGACAGGTCCAGGCCCCGATCTGGCGTTCAAGGTCGCCGGGCAGGGTGTAGTTCTCCAACCGTGGAGAACCGAAAATGGACAGACAGCAGGATACAGGCGTTGAGGCCATCTTGGAACAGTTGATCGAACATGGCCCGAACGACATCGCGAGTGTATTCGCCCGGGCCTTTGAACTGGCGATGCGGATCGAGCGCGAGCGCTTTCTCGGCGCGGGCCATTACGAGCGCACGCCCGGTCGCCGAGGCTATGCCAACGGCAGCAAGCCCAAGCGCATCGACACGCCCGCCGGCACGGTCACGGTTCAGGTGCCCAAGAGCGCCGGGCATGACGGCGAACCCTTCTACCCGCAATCGCTGGAGCGCGGTCGCCGGTCGGTGCGCGCGGTGATGCTGGCGGTACAGGCGCCTGTTCGTGCTGCTGCGTCGCGAGAGCGAGGCCTCAGGCATCAACCGCATCTACAGGCTCTATCGCGAGGAGGGGCTGGCGGTGCGCAAGCGCCGGGCCAGGCGCAAGGCTGTTGGCACCCGCGCCCCGATCCTGGTCGAGGCGCGGCCCAATGCCCGTTGGTCTTTGGATTTTGTCCATGATCAGCTCGCCTGCGGCCGGCGCTTTCGCATCCTGAACGTGGTAGATGACGTGACACGGGAGTGCCTGCTGGCCATGCCGGAAACGTCGATCTCGGGCAAGCGCGTGGCACGAGAACTGGCCACGCTGATCGAGCGGCGCGGAAAACCCGGCATGATTGTCTCCGATAACGTCCTATGTCGGGAAAATCTGGCCGCGTAGGTCAGCAGGTCATGGGGCATCCGGTGCCCCGGATGCCCTGTGATGTTTGCCCAAACGGGTTCTGCCGTCAAGAAGTGGTCTCTCCCATAGCAAACACAGGGTACGCAGCATTGCGGCCCTCACCGTCCTCAAGACGAGATCCGAAATCCCAAGCAGAAAGCCCGAACATTATCTACGAGGTCAGCGAACTGCCTCCACGGCTCATGTCAGACAGAGGTCCTTCCGCCTGGGCTCACCCCCTCGAAGAAGGGGCGATAGGGTTCGCCGTGTTTGATCACGGCGTGTACGGTGCGCGCCATCTTGGCTGCGATCGCAGTGTAGGCCTTGCGTCGCAGATGGGCGTTGTGTCGATCCCGCGCGATGTATCGTTCAAACTTGTCACGGAAGCTGTTGGTGCGTTTGAGAACGGCGACCTGAGCGGCCATCCAGAAGGTTCGGCGGAGCCGGGCGTTGCCGTATTTGGAGATTCTGCTCTGGCCGCGGAACATGCCGGACTGGACAGTGGCGAGGTCCATGCCGCAGAACTTCAGGAATTGGCGGTGATGCCGGAAGCGGCGCAAATCACCGGCCTCAGCCAGAATGGTCAGGGCGTTGATCGGCCCGATCCCGGGGATGGTGGTCAGCAACTGGTAGTCGGGATGATCGGACAGAAGCTCGACGGCCCGCGTCTCGATCTCATTGCGCTGTCGAACCAGACTGCGCCCTTCGGCCAGCACGAGGCGGAACATGCGAACTGCGTCGGAGTCCGGGTGGACCGGCAGTCCCACAGAGCCAGCTGCCGTGGCGTAAATATCTGAAAGCAGGCGTTCTTTGGACACCTTGCGGCCGACGACCCGGCCCAGGCATCGGCGATGAATGCCTCCCGGCTCATGGTCGTGATCATGTGCGGTGTCGGGTACTTCTCGAGAAAGGCCAGGAACCAGTCAGTGCGCGAACTGCGATGAAAGCGTTCAGCCTCGGGAAAATACAGCGGCAGGTAATGCGTCAGGATACGGTGCCACAGTTCGGTCTTCGATCGCGAGACGATCTCATGGGTCTTGGAAAGTTCCTGAATGTCGGCAATGCCGGCCACAAGTGGATCGTGGAAGAACTGCACGGCGCCGATCTCCAGCAGGTGCAGGATTACCTGGGCGTCCTTCGGATCGTTCTTGTCCCAGCTGTTGTGGAGGGCTTCCCGCGTCCGGGCTAGGCCGACGGAGGACACAAGCTTCAGCTCAAACCCGGCCTGGCCAAGATGATGTGCGAGCGGTCGATGATAATTGCCGGTCGCCTCAAACCCGATCCGTACCGGCAGATCGTAACTGGCAAGAATGGTGGTGAGGCGATGAAAGTCGTCAAGCGTGTTCCTGATCGTCATGCGGCGACGGCGCTTCTTGCCCGGGATGCCAATCAGGATCTCATGGCGGTGCTTGGAAATGTCGATGGCGACAAGCAAGGTCGAAGTGGTAGAATTGATGGCGGTCATGGCCGGTCTCCTCATCAGTGTGGTCGTACAAAACCACTGTTGAGACCTGAGACCCGGTTATGGCCACCCGCTGCGCTATATGAGAGCTGCGCAGGTGGCCATAACCTATCGTGAGCGCTTCTTCCCGAGGTGCTATGGCACCGAACTGACCAGTAACGCGATCCTGACCTTTTGCGCTACGCAGAAGCTCAACTGGCACTACATCGCCCCCGGCAAGCCGATGCAAAACGGCTTCGTGGAAAGTTTCAATGGCCGCATGCGCGACGAGCTTCTGAACGAGACCATGTTCCGCACCATGGCCCATGCACGGGTCGTGATCCGGGCCTGGGCGACAGACTACAACGAGGAAAGACCCCATTCGGCACTCGGCTACCAAACGCCAAAAGAGTTTGCCGAGCGCCTGTTCACCGCAACCGGCAGCAGCGCTGCGCCAGAGGAAAGCTCCGCGCAGCAGCCCGTTGCTCAACCTGCGCCAATCGGCGTATCAAACCAGAGGACTCAAATTCCGGCTGGATGAAAGTTCAGTGGCAGGTCAGGGTCTGCGTCTATTTTCAGTCGGCGGCGTTTTTCCCGCAGCAAACTCTTGACCCGCCTCACGCAGTCGCCTAAATCCACACTCGGTTTGGCGGGGTAGCTCAGGTGGTTAGAGCAGCGGAATCATAATCCGCGTGTCGGGGGTTCAAGTCCCTCTCCCGCTACCAATAAAAACAAAGACTTACACGTTGAACTCGGTGTTTATTCCTTTGTTTAGTCTCTTTTTAGTCTCATAAATCGCCAAGAGATGTGGAGAATTGTCTTCGGGAGGCAGGGGCCGGAGGTTCGAATCCTCTCACTCCGACCAATATATCAAATAAAATTATCATCACCTCTCGACAATCAGGATCATCTCA
>JALWRY010000314.1 GCA_027080445.1 Thiohalobacter sp.
CAGTGACATCGGGGCAAACCAGTGTTTCGGGGCGACGTAAGGATTGAAAATACCAGGCGCTCCGGGGTCCCTTCCCCTTGTTTGAACCGATCCGGGTGATTTCGGGCCCCTGCTGGTATTGCAGCGTGCCACGTGGCGTCCATTTGCCGGCACACAGTCGTGCTTCGGTCAGTTGTTTGGCCTGGTAGAAGGCAATGTTGATTTTTGCGAGTGCCACAGACGGGGTTTCCGCCTGTTCCCGGGGGACGTAGGCGATCACTTCATCATACGACCAGTGAGCATCGGGGGCAGGCGCAAAATATGTCTCTGCTTCTGCGCGAGCTTGCATCGCGCCGGCCACGAGCAGGGCCCCGCAAAGACAGCGTGCAAACTTGTGAATAAATGATGGCATCGATTTGCCCCCCCTGAGTGGTTCCCAGACTAGACGCCTGTACAGCCGGATTCTGTGAACCAGTCATCAAAACGACAGAGGAAAACCCGGATTATGTTGTCAGGGAGGCTTAACTGGCGCGCATGGCGCGCTTGCGGTCCTGTTCCAGCAGGAGCTTTTTGCGCAGTCGTATATTCTGCGGCGTGACTTCGACCAGTTCATCGTCGTCGATAAATTCCAGTGCCTGCTCGAGAGTCATGCGGATGGGCGGGGTAAGGATCAGGTTCTCATCGGTACCGGCCGCGCGGATATTGTTTAACTGTTTGGCTTTCAGGGGGTTGACGACCAGGTCGTTGTCACGCGTGTGGATGCCAACGAGCATGCCTTCGTACACCGGCTCGGCGTGTTCGACGAACAGGCGGCCACGTTCCTGCAGGTTGAACAGGGCGTAGGCCAGTGCCTTGCCGGCGCCATTGGCGATCAGTACGCCATTGATGCGCTGTCCAAAGGTGCCTTTTTTTGCCGGGGCATAGTGAGAGAAAACATTATATAGCAGGCCGCTGCCCTGGGTGGCGGTGAGGAACTCGGTGCGAAAGCCGATCAACCCGCGTGACGGGATGATAAATTCCATGCGTACCCGGCCGTTGCCATCCGGCACCATATCGCGCAGGTCAGCGCCACGTTCGCCGAGTTTTTCCATCACCGTACCCTGGTGCTGTTCCTCGACATCAACTGTCAGCTGTTCGTAAGGTTCTTCCTTTACGCCATCCACTTCGCGATAGATGACTTCCGGGCGCGATACACCAAGTTCGTAACCTTCACGACGCATGGTTTCAATCAGAATGGACAGATGCAGTTCGCCACGCCCGGAGACACGGAATTTGTCCGGGTCTTCGGTATCTTCGACGCGCAGCGCAACATTGTGTACCAGTTCGCGGTCGAGGCGCTCGCGAATCTGTCGTGACGTCACAAACTTGCCTTCGCGACCGCAAAACGGCGAGTTGTTGACCTGGAAGGTCATGCTGATGGTCGGTTCGTCGATGCTGAGTGGTGGCAGGATTTCCACGCAGGTCGGGTCACACAGGGTGTCGGAGATGCCGAGTTTATCGATACCGGTGAAGGCAATAATGTCGCCGGCGCGCGCTTCCGGTACTTCGACACGCTCCAGGCCGAGGAAACCATTGATCTGCAAAATACGTGCATTACGTTGTTTGCCTTCAATATCGACCACGGTCACCGGGGTGTTGGTGCTGACCCTGCCACGGGCGATACGGCCGATGCCGATGACGCCCACATAGCTGTTGTAATCGAGCGAGCTGACCTGCATCTGGAAGGGCCCCTCGGTATCGACGTCCGGCGCCGGTACCGTGTTGGCGATAACCTCGAACAAGGGTGTCATGTCACCGTCGCGCACATCCGTGTCGAGACCGGCAAAGCCCTGCAGGCCGGAGGCGTAGACCACGGAGAAATCCAGTTGCTCATCCGTGGCGCCGAGGCGATCGAACAGGTCGAAGGTCTGGTCCAGCACCCAGTCCGGACGGGCGCCGGGACGATCGACCTTGTTGATGACCACGATGGGTTTGAGTCCGCGCGCCAGGGCTTTCTGGGTGACGAAGCGTGTCTGCGGCATGGGGCCTTCCACGGCATCCACCAGCAGCAGCACGGAATCGACCATCGACAGCACCCGTTCCACTTCACCACCAAAATCCGCGTGTCCGGGTGTGTCGACGATATTGATATGGTAGCCGTTCCATTCAATCGCGGTATTTTTCGACAGAATGGTGATCCCGCGTTCGCGCTCCAGGTCGTTGGAATCCATTACCCGCTCGGGCGCGGCAGCGCGGTCGCCGAGGGTGCCGGACTGCACAAGGAGCTGGTCGACCAGCGTGGTTTTCCCATGGTCGACATGGGCGATGATGGCAATATTACGTAGACGTTCGATCACGGGATTTTCTCGCGAGTAAAAGAGCGGAAATTATACACGTTTTGGCCCTCACCGGCATCCCCGCAGGCTGCCATCGGGTTTTTGTATGCCCGGAGTACTCCCGAAAACGTCCTCGCTACCAGGACTTTCGTCCAGCTTTCCGTGAACGGTAACTACCTGAAAGTACAGGTCAAGCGCCGTGATTTGAACGGATGTTCAGTCATTAAGGCCACTTGTCATGCGCTATACTTTTTCTGTTACCCGCGTTGCTGCCGGGTGATGCGGGATGGAGGTTGGACGTTTGTGGTAACCGGTAAAGGTCAGTGATGGCCGGGCCGGGCGCCGCAAGCCGGACAGGAGGTTGGAGACAGGAATGAAGTCAATCTACGTAGGTAATATTTCGTTTGACACGACATCCGATCAATTGCGTGAGTTATTTTCTCCGCATGGTGAGGTCAAGTCGGTCAAGCTGGTCAATGATCGCTATACCGGCAAGCCGCGGGGTTTCGCCTTTGTGGAAATGGATGACGAGGTTGTCGAATCTGCGATCACCGCCATGGACGGTGTGGAACTGGCGGGACGTAATCTGAAAGTTAACCTGGCGAAGCCCAGGGGCGTCTGGCGCATGCGTCGTCCCAGGCACTAGCCTCAGTTGACGCGGTTGCGCGGTTCGCCGCGCAGAAATGCCGCAATATTTTCCGTTACTTCATTGACCAGGCGTTGCCTGGCGGGCTGGCTCGCCCATGCGACGTGGGGGGTGACGATAAGACGCGGCGAATGAAAACCGAGTAGGGGGTTATGTTTACCGGGCGGCTCCTGGCTGAGTACATCGACAGCGGCGGCCTGGAGCCGGTTTTGTCGAAGTGCATCGACCAGCGCCTGTTCGTCGACAATGCCGCCACGGGCCGTGTTGATGAGTATGGCGCCGGGTTTCATGCGCGCCAGTGCCGCCGCACCGATCAGGCCACGGGTAGCATCACTGAGCGGGCAGTGCAGGCTGATGACATCCGAGGTTTCCAGGAGTTTTACCAGTGGCACACGGTCAGGGTGTGGCGTCCCGTGCAGGCTTTGCGCGACCTGAACCTTCATGGAAAAGGCACGCGCTGCCTGTGCTACAGCCTTTCCCAGCACGCCATAGCCGATAATCCCCAGCGTATGGCCGGACAATTCGCCGATGGTTTCATCAAACAGGCAAAATTCCCGGCTGTCACACCAGTTACCTTGTTCGACACCCAGCCGGTAGCGATCGAGTCGACGCGTCAGTGTGAGCAGTAGCGCAAAGACGTGTTCGACGACCGATGCCGTGGCGTAGTGGCGGGCGTTACTGACCTGGATGCCGGCGCTTGTGGCGGCATCCAGGTCGATGTTATTGGTGCCGGTGGCGGCAACGCAGATCAGTTTCAGTGTCGGGCAGGATTGTAGCTGCGCTGCCGTCAGTTCGACCTTGTTGGTGATGACGACCTGCGTATCGGCGATGCGTTCGCACACCTGCTCCGGGGCTGTGTGCGGGTACAGGTTCCAGTGGTCGAGCTGTCCTTTCAGAGGCTGCAGGTCGAGATCCTGTGGCGACAGGCTGTCCAGGTCCAGCACCACACCGCGCATGTTATTTCCCGAGCAAACCCTTTTTCAGTGACTTGTCTGCCGGGTGTTTGCCGATCCAGACCCGTAGCAGGGCGGTGAAGAAGTCCTTGCCCTGGATGGTGCCCAGGGACTTACCGTTGATCGTCAGTTCGGTGCCACGACCGGGCCGGTAATCCATGTCGACGACATCACCTTCATGCAGTGTCGGGAACAGGGCGTTGAACTGTTTTAGTCGGGCCTTGATTTTTTCGAACCCGGCCTTATCGAGGTTGGCGCGAAAGCCCTCTGTCCAGCCATCGGACAGTTTTTCCGCAGAAACCTTGCTGTAGAGTATGTTCATCTGCATGCGCATGGCGCCCGGCACCGCCAGTAAGGTCGCCGCATCATGGCTTTTTTGTTCAACACACAACACGCCCACATAAATCTTGAAGAAATACTTGCTGCGCACGCCGGCGCCG
>JALWRY010000315.1 GCA_027080445.1 Thiohalobacter sp.
ACATCCAGCAGCTTGGTCTCGCCGGTCACCTGGTATTGGCGCGCATTGCGCTCCATCGCGGTAATCGCCTCGACCAGCAACTGGCTGCTCTGGGTGGCGCGCACGGTGGCAAACAGTGCGCGCTGCCCCTGTGCAACCAGTTGATCGACTGACCAGGTGGCGTGGATCAGCGCCGCCAGCAGCGGAAACACCACCAGCGCAAAACCCACCAGCAGCAATCGTCGGATCGACTTGGGACGATACAGGCGCACGGCGCAATACCTTTCGGGAAAAGAAGGGGGTATTGTCGGTGAAAGCCCGGCAAATTTGAAATACCACCGACCTTTCCGGGTAGTTGACGCCTGCCCGGCCACTCACCATACACACCTGTTGTCCTTGCCTGCCTCGTGGGTCTGTACGCCCCGACAAGACTCAGACGACGCTGCCGAACCCCTTGTCTACCGCGCCTGCCGGCATCTCCAGCCCCGCCAGTCGGCAACCCTGTGCAATCGGTCCGGCCGGGAACAACGCATACAGGTATTTCATCCCACCCTTGTCATGGAAATGTTCGTCCAGCGCATCACGCAACTCACGCACGCTGATGTGTGGTGAGTCCTTGCGCGAATAGTATTCCTGCAAGGCTCTTAATTCTTCCCAGTGGTCACTGCTCATTTCCAGACCTTCATTGCGGGCAATCTCAAGCGCCTCTTCCTGCGACCAGTGCTCCGGGGCATAAGGAAAGGCAATTTCCTGATCTAACACAGCCATAGCTTTTTCTCCCGTACCAATTTCATCCGGGTGCAATCTGCGCACCCTTTCAAAAAGCATAGCAGCTTTCTGAAAATCCGCCTGTCCTGCCACGTCAGGTTTGATCAATTCGTAAGATCGCCCACAAACCACTCACGCACCGAATCCACCCGCAGCTGTAAAGCCGCCGGCTCATAGGGCGTTGCCGCACTGTGCCCCCACACCGGCCCCGGCCAGGCGGGATCATCGATAAAACGCCCGATATGGTGTACATGCAGCTGTGGAACCAGGTTGCCCAGCGCACCGATATTGACCTTGTCCGCGCCACAGGCCACTTTCAGGTAAGTCGCCAGTCGGGCAGATTCACGCCATAGCTGTTGCTGATCCGCCTCATCAAGCTCAAACACCTCGGTGATACCCGCTCGCGCAGGCACCAGGACAAACCAGGGATAGCGCGCATCATTCAACAACAGCAACTCGCTGAGTGACAGGCGTCCAACCGACAGACAATCTGCCGCCAGTTGTGGATGCAGTTCAAAATCGCTGTTCAATTCACACTCCAATATAAGCTTCCGACCTGCTTTGTACGCCCTGCCTCTTCTGCCATCAAGCGATTGGCGCTATCTTTGGACCATATGGACTATCTGCTTGCCATCGACCAGGGAACTCACGCCAGCCGCGCATTACTGTTTGACCGCTATGGTCACAAGATTGGCAGCCAGCTTGTACCGGTAACGCTCAGGCAACCCCGGGCGAACCACGTGGAACAGGACCCCGGTGAAATTCTCGATTCAGTCCGGCATGCCGTCGAGCACACGATTCAGGCACTGCCTGCTGCCGAACGTGGCAATATCCGCGCCTGTGGCCTCACCACCCAGCGTTCCACCGTGCTGGCATGGCAGGCAAACGGCGCCCCCCTGTCTGCCGCCATCAGCTGGCAGGACACGCGCGGGGCGCCACTGGTCGCCACACTGGACGCACACGCAGCCGCCATCCGCGAACAGACCGGCCTGCCATTGTCCGCGCACTATGGCGCAAGCAAACTGCACTGGCTGCACCAGCTACTGATCGACGAGCCGGCGCTGCGACTCGGACCGCTGGCCAGCTTTCTGCTCTACCACCTGACCGGCTCAGGCCATGTGATCGATCACAGCAATGCCCAGCGCATGCAACTGCTGGACATCGGCAAGCTGAACTGGTCACGACAGCTGGCTGACTGGTTTGGCCTGCCCCTGGAAGGGCTGCCGGCGTGCCGGCCTGTTCTCGGTGACTACGGCAGACTTGCCGACTACGACATTCCCGTTACCGCGGTGTGCGGTGACCAGAACGCCGCCTGGCACAGTCATGGCGCCGATACCTCCGCTTGCGCCCTGGTCAATCTTGGCAGCGGCGCCTTTGTGCTGGCCGCGCAACCTGCCGGCATTGATGTGGCGGAACTCCTGCGCAGTCTGTCCGTCAGTGATGCACAGGGCGCGGAATGGCTAATGGAAGGTACGGTAAACGGCGCAGGCAGTGCACTGCAATGGCTCGCCGGGCAGGACAACATCGACAAGTTGTTCGACCAACTCCCGGTATGGCTGTCAGCCATTCACAACCCGCCCCTGTTCCTGAACTGTGTCGGCGGGCTTGGCTCTCCCTGGTGGTGCCAGCCGGCTGTCTCAAGGTTTGTACCGGACAATACGACACATACTCCGGCAGAACGCGCCGTGGCCGTGGTGGAAAGCATTGTATTCCTGGTGCAATACAACCTTGAAAGAATGCAGCGTGAAACACCGATTGATCACCTGAAAGTCAGTGGTGGCCTGTCACAACTGGACGGCCTGTGCCGCAAGCTTGCTAACCTCAGCGGCTTACCGGTCGAACGTTGCGATGACCCCGAGGCCAGCGCCCGTGGCGTTGCCTGGCTGGCGGCCGGGCGCCCCGGTGACTGGCGCCCCATAACAGATACGACAAGTTTTTCCCCTCAAACAGACAGCCCCTTGCAGGCGCGCTACCGGGCGTTCATTGACCTGTTACAACAACATATCGAAAACAGCCATGACCACTGAGCCTGTCCCGCAACTGGTCGCCCACCGCGGCGATATGCAGCAATACCCGGAAAACAGCTGGCCCGCCCTGCGGGCCGCTGTCGAAGCCGGCGCCTGCTGGCTGGAGTTTGACGTGCAGATGTGCGCCGACAACAGCTTCGTGCTGTTGCACGATGTAGACTTCCGGCGCACCGGCCTCGATGCGCGACAGGTATTCGACCTGGACAGCGAAACCTGCCGCAACATCAGCGTACACCAGCCGGACTGTTTCAAGGACCGTTTTGACCCCACGCCGGTACCACGGCTTGACGAGGTACTGGCATGGCTTGACACGCTCCCCGCTGTACGCGCCATGGTCGAAATCAAGACAGAAAGCCTCGATCACTTCGGTTGCGAAACGGTCATGCAAGCCCTTCTGGAAACACTGAACCCGCACCGCGAATGCTGTGTGCTGATCTCGTTCAGCGATGAAGCCTTACGCTTTGCCTCCCGGCACGCCTCGCTTGAACTCGGCTGGGTCATACACCGCTACGATGATTTGCACAAGCAACGCGCTGAACAACTGAACCCACACTACCTGATTTGCAACCAGCAAAAAATTCCCCGACACAAAGCCTTGTGGCGCGGGGCGTGGCGCTGGATGCTGTACGACATCCGGGACCCGCAACAGGCGCTTGAATGGGCCAAACAGGACATAGATCTGATTGAAACCGGCGATATCATTCAGCTGCTGAAACACCCCTTGCTGGCCAGACGGGGCTGCCACCATGGACTGTGACATCCTGATCATCGGCGCGGGGATACAGGGCGCCGCTGTGGCTCGCCTCGCAGCGCAGCACGGCTACCGCGTCCGGCTGATTGAACAATTCAGCTGTGCGGCGGAAGGCACCTCAAGCCGTTCGTCAAAACTGATCCACGGCGGCCTGCGCTATCTGGAAACCGGCCAGTTTCAGCTGGTACGGGAATGTCTTCAGGCGCAACGCCATTTACTGCGTGAGCGCCCTTCACTGGTCAAGTTGGTACCGTTTTATATCCCCGTCTACACGCACACCTCACGCCCGCCATGGAAAATCGGCCTTGGCCTGTGGCTTTATCACCGGCTTGGCGGACAGGGTTTTACCCGGGTGCCTGAAAGCGCCTGGGACAAACTGGACGGACTGGATACCCGTCAGCTGCGCGTGGTCTTCCGCTATTTCGATGCACAAACCGATGACCGGGTACTCACCGAAGCTGTCCTGGCCGATGCCCGGGCGCTGGGAGCAATAATCACTTTCGAGACAAGCTTCAGGCAGGCGGAATGCGGGACGAACGGTTGCCGCACACAATGCCAGGGACCTTCGGGACAGGAAGAAATCACCTCCCGTGTGCTGGTCAATGCGGCCGGACCGTGGGTTAACCACGTCATCGGGCAGGTGACACCGCACACCAAACCACTGGACATTGAACTGGTCCAGGGTACGCACATTATCGTACCGGGCTCACTGCAACAGGGCATCTATTACCTGGAGGCGCCACAGGACCAGCGCGCCGTTTTCGCGATACCCTGG
>JALWRY010000316.1 GCA_027080445.1 Thiohalobacter sp.
CGAAACGCTTCGGTGTATCGTCGCTGAACCAGCCTTCGACGTGGCCGTCGATGGAAATACCGTTGTCATCCCAGAAGGCAATCAGCTTGCCGAGACCCAGGGTTCCGGCCAGTGAGCAGGCTTCGTGGGAAATACCTTCCATCATGCAACCGTCACCCATGAACACGTAGGTGTTGTGGTCAACGATGTGGTGGCCATCGCGGTTGAACTGGCCGGCCATGACCTTTTCGGCAATCGCCATACCCACGCCATTGGTGATGCCCTGCCCCAGCGGACCGGTGGTGGTCTCGACGCCTGGCGCATAACCATATTCCGGGTGACCCGGGGTCTTGGAATGCAATTGACGGAAATTCTTCAGGTCGTCGATCGACAGGTCGTAGCCGGTCAGATGCAGCAAGGAATAGATCAGCATGGAGCCGTGACCGTTGGACAGGATAAACCGGTCGCGGTCGACCCACTTGGGGTTGTTGGGGTTGTGGTGCATGTGATCGTTCCACAGCACCTCGGCGATGTCCGCCATGCCCATGGGCGCACCGGGGTGGCCGGATTTGGCTTTTTGTACCGCGTCCATGCTCAAAGCACGAATCGCATTCGCTAGTTCTTTACGCGAGGCCATCGCTGTCTCCTGTTAAGTGTCTTGAAACGGGTCAGCTGTCTGCAACAAAAAGACAGCCAGGCCGTCACAGCCGCGAGGTTATGACGTCCAAAAATATGTTCTCTGCCTGGCCGGGCGCGCAGCCTGCTCGCGCCACCGGCGTCGCATCCGACGCGTGGCGCTTCCGCGCGCAACGACTACCCTCAGCCGGGTCGGATCGAGCGCGACATTCTCCAACAGATAGGGAGCCGGGGCAACCGTTGATTTAGCCGGGCGTCGATTCATTGACGCCTGCGCCAGTATTTCGCAAAGCCTGTTTTATAAAGGTATAAATATTACCCGTGCCGTATCAGGCCGCGTTATCCTTCCATTTAATAGAACAGCCCATACTCGGCACCTGTTCCGCCGGGCCCTGCCCCGTGCGGGCGACCTGGGCCATGGCCTCGAACAGATCGCGGCGCGCATCGGCCGGGGCGGCTTCCTTGCGGCTGGCATCCAGGCGGCCACGGTACTGGAGTTCAAGGTCGGCGTTGTAACCGAAGAAGTCCGGCGTGCAAACCGCGCCGTAGGCCCGGGCAACGTCCTGGGTTTCATCCATCAGGTAGGGAAAGGGGAAATTTTCCCGCGCTGCCACCACCTTCATGTTTTCGAATGAATCCTCGGCGTACTCGGTGGGGTCATTGGACATGATCGCCACACTGTTCACCCCCAGCGTCTTCAACTCGCGGGTATCGCGCACCAGGCGGTCGAGGATCGCCTTGACATAGGGGCAGTGATTACAGATGAACATCACCAGCAAGCCCTTTTCACCCTTGCACTCATCCAGCGTCCAGACCTTGCCGTCCACACCGGGCAGGGCGAAACCGATGGCGGGCTTGCCGAATTCACAGACGGGGGGTTGTAGTGAAACCATGGGGAAACTGCTCCTGTCTTGGTAAAAAGCTCTAGTTTAGCGCAAGTGCTGGAACCATGATCCAGTAACCTGTTGACCCGCCCGATGTTCACATCCTATAATTTACCCGCAAGCGCCGATTTGATTCAGATTGCGGGCGCTATACAAATACGGCTAAAGCGAGGAAAAACAAAGATTTTCCAAAACCCGCTTGAGCTGTCGCCAGGCGGGTTTTTTTGTTTTCAGGAGAGCAATTATAATGAGTGAACACCTTTTTACCTCTGAATCGGTTTCCGAAGGCCACCCGGACAAGATGGCCGACCAGGTATCGGATGCCGTTCTCGACGCCATTCTGGCCGAAGATCCTCACGCACGCGTCGCCTGCGAGACCCTGTTCAAGACCGGCATGGTCATGATTGCCGGCGAGATCACCACCACGGCCAAACCGGATTACGAAGCCGTCATGCGCGATACGATCAAGGATATCGGCTACACCAGTTCCGAAATGGGTTTCGACTATGAGAGCTGCGCCGTGATGACAGCGATTGGCGTCCAGTCGCCGGACATCAACCAGGGCGTGGATCGCGCCAAACCGGAAGACCAGGGCGCGGGTGACCAGGGCCTGATGTTCGGCTACGCCACCAATGAAACGGATGTGCTGATGCCGGCGCCGATCACCTATGCGCACCGGCTGGTTCATCGTCAGTCCGAGATGCGTCGCAAGGGTGTGCTCACCTGGTTGCGGCCCGACGCCAAGAGCCAGGTGACCTTTCGCTACCAGGATGGCAAACCGGTCGCCATTGATGCTGTGGTGCTGTCTACCCAGCATTCACCGGACATCGACCACAAGGAACTGGAAGAGGCGGTGATGGAAAACATCATCAAGCCTGTATTGCCCAGTGAATGGCTGACGGCCGATACGCAGTATCACATCAACCCGACCGGCGCCTTTGTGATCGGTGGCCCGATGGGTGACGCCGGCCTGACCGGGCGCAAGATCATTGTCGACACCTATGGCGGTGCAGCACGCCACGGCGGTGGCGCCTTCTCCGGCAAGGATCCGTCCAAGGTGGACCGTTCCGCCGCCTATGCCGGCCGCTATGTCGCCAAGAATATTGTCGCCGCCGGGCTGGCGGACCGCTGTGAGATCCAGGTCTCTTACGCCATCGGCGTGGCAAACCCGACATCCATCATGGTCGACACGTTCGGGACCGGCAAGGTCAGCGATGAACGCATCACCGAGCTGGTGCGGGAACATTTTGACCTGCGTCCCTACGGGATTCTCACCATGCTCGACCTGCTCAATGCCGAGCAGATCAAGTACCGCAAGACAGCGGCCTACGGGCACTTCGGGCGTGAGCACGAGGGCTTTACCTGGGAGAAGACTGACAAGGCGGAAATCCTGCGTGCGGATGCCGGTATCTAAAGGAAGGGGACAGATTTAAATCTGTCCCCCATCAGGCTCCGGGAGAGGGGACAGATTTAAATCTGTCCCCGTCAGTGTCCCCGCCAGGCTGTCAGGCTCAGCAAAAAACTTGGCCTGACACCGCAAATTAGCGATAATCGCAAACCTTCAAATTCGGCTGTGTTCCCTGAGGGGCGCTGCAGCGGGCGATGCCCGCCAGGCTCGGGGAAACCAGCATCTCAAAACAACGGCGCTCGACCTTAAAAGTAACCTTTAAGGGAGATGCACGATGAACGCTGTTCTCGATTCAAATCAAGACTATAAAGTTGCCGATATTTCTCTGGCCGACTGGGGCCGCAAGGAAATCAGCATTGCGGAAATTGAAATGCCGGGCCTGATGGCGCTGCGCGAGGAATTTGGCGCACAGAAACCGCTCAAGGGCGCACGCATTACCGGCAGCCTGCACATGACCATCCAGACCGCGGTGTTGATCGAAACACTGGTCGAGCTTGGCGCCGAGGTGCGCTGGGCTTCCTGCAACATCTACTCTACCCAGGACCAGGCTGCTGCCGCCATTGCGGCCGCCGGTATACCGGTTTACGCCTGGAAAGGCGAGAGCATCGAGGAATACTGGTGGTGTACCGAACAGGCGCTGAACTGGCCCGACGGTCAGCTGCCCAACATGATCCTCGACGACGGCGGCGACGCCACGCTGCTGATCCACAAGGGTGTCGAGTTCGAAAAGGCCGGTGCGGTACCGGAAGCCAGGGCTGACGACAACGAAGAGTGGAAAGCCATTCTTGAGGTCCTGCGACGCAACCTGGCGAACGACCCCGGCAAATGGCAGAAGATGGCCGACAGCATCAAGGGCGTGACCGAGGAAACCACCACCGGCGTACACCGCCTGTACCAGATGCAGGAAGCTGGCGAACTGCTGTTCCCGGCCATGAACGTCAATGACTCGGTCACCAAGTCCAAGTTCGACAACCTGTATGGCTGCCGCGAATCACTGCTCGACGGCATCAAGCGCGCCACCGATGTCATGATTGCCGGCAAAATCTGCGTGGTGCTGGGCTATGGCGATGTGGGCAAGGGTTGCGCACAGGCCTATCGCGGTATGGGCGCCACCGTGCTGGTGACGGAAATCGACCCGATCTGCGCCTTACAGGCCGCGATGGAAGGTTATCGCGTGGTCACGATGGAGGATGCTGCCAGCATCGGCGATATCTTTGTCACCACCACCGGCAACATGAGCGTGATCACTCACGACCACATGGTCGCCATGAAGAACGAAGCCATTGTCTGCAACATCGGGCACTTCGATTCTGAAATTGATATCGCTTCACTGGAAAAATACCAGTGGGAAGAGATCAAGCCCCAGGTGGACCACGTGATCTTCCCGGACGGCAAGAAGATCATCATCCTCGCCAAGGGCCGCCTGGTGAACCTGGGCTGTGCAACCGGTCATCCCAGCTTTGTGATGTCGGCTTCCTTCACCAACCAGGTGATGGCGCAGATGGAACTGTTCAGCAACGGCGAGAATTACAAGAACGATGTTTTTGTGCTGCCGAAACACCTGGATGAGAAAGTCGCACGCCTGCACCTGAAGAAGATCGGCGCACAGCTGACCAAACTGACACCGGAACAATCGGAATATCTCGGTATCCCGGTAGACGGGCCGTACAAACCGAATCATTATCGTTACTGATTCTCACTGATCGAGGATGAGCCTTTAACACCTGCAGGAGCGGGCTTGTTCGCGGGCAAGCCCGCTCCTGCAGGCAGGTAAAAATTCAACCTACTCAGCGTGGCGTTCATCAAGAACATGGCCGGAGTCATCAACATTCATGGAATCACAAAAAAAACATCCTCGTGTTTACAGTTTTGAATTTTTCCCGCCTAAAACCGATGAGGGCGCGGCAAAACTGCGCGCCACACGCGATGAACTCGCGAAGCTCAAACCGCGTTTCTTTTCCGTAACCTTTGGCGCAGGCGGGTCAACCCGGGAGCGCACCTTCGATACGGTTTCCGAGATACAGCGGGATTCCGGTATCGAGGCGGCGCCCCACCTGTCCTGCGTGGGCTCCACGAAGGATAGTATTCGTGAAATTCTTGAGCTGTACCGGAACGAGAATATTCGCCATATCGTGGCACTGCGCGGCGACCTGCCATCCGGCATGGGCCTGCCGGGCGAGTTTCGTTACGCGAACGAGCTCGTTGAATTCATTCGTGCCGAAACCGGCGATCACTTTCATATCGAAGTCGCGGCCTACCCGGAGTTTCATCCGCAGGCGCCAAATGCGGAAGCGGATGTCGATAATTTCAAACGCAAGGTCGAGGCCGGCGCCGACAGCGCCATCACGCAGTATTTTTATAATGCCGATGCCTATTTCAATTTTGTCGACCTGTGTGAAAAACGTGGCCTGGACATCCCCATCGTGCCCGGCATTATGCCCATCACCAACTATACCCAGCTGGCACGCTTCTCCGATATGTGTGGCGCGGAAATTCCGCGCTGGATTCGCAAGCGGCTGGAAGCCTGCGGTGATGATAAAAACGCCATCCGCAAGCTAGGCACTGAAGTTGTCACTACGATGTGCCGGCGCCTGCTGGATGACGGCGCCCCAGGCCTGCACTTTTACACCATGAACCAGGCCGGGCCCACCCGCGCCATCTGGGAACAGCTCGACCTCGATTAAGCCGTGCCGGGTTTGCAATGACGCGGCCCATAGTGCAACACTGCGACTCCCGTTTTGCACCTGAACCGTCATGCCCATGAGCCAACCCACAATCACCAATGCCGCCCTTGCTGCACGCGATCTATCGGTCGTCTGGCACCCCTGTACGCAAATGAAGGATCACGAGCACTTACCGATGATCCCGATACGCCGTGGTGAAGGCGTCTGGCTGGAGGACTTCGAAGGCAAGCGTTACCTTGATGCGATCAGTTCCTGGTGGGTCAACCTGTTCGGGCATTGCAACCCGGACATCAATGCCGCGCTGGTCGAACAACTCGGCACGCTGGAACACACCCTGCTGGCGGGTTTCACGCACCCGGCGGCGATTGAACTGGCCGAAAGGCTTGTCTCGGTAACGCCCGAAGGACTGGAAAAGGTTTTCTTTGCCGACAATGGCTCATCGGCCATCGAAGTCGCGCTCAAGATGAGCTTTCACTACTGGCTCAACCGGAACAAACCCGGCAAGACAAAATTTATTACCCTGGAGAACAGTTACCACGGCGAGACACTCGGCGCACTGGCGGTCGGTAACGTCGAACTCTACCGCGATACCTATGGCCCGCTGTTGATGGAAACGATTCGCGTGCCCTCACCGGACTGTTACCTGCGCGAACAGGGCGAGTCCTGTGCTGACTACAGCCGGCGCGCATTCGTCCACATGGAACAGGCCCTCGAACGTCATGCCGACGAAGTGTGCGCCGTCATCGTCGAGCCACTGGTACAGTGCGCCGGCTCCATGCGCATGTACGACCCGGTTTATCTCGACCTGTTGCGGGAAGCCTGCGACCGTTACAACGTCCACCTTATTGCCGACGAAATCGCCGTCGGCTTTGGTCGCACCGGCACCCTGTTTGCCTGTGAACAGGCTGACATCAGCCCGGACTTCATGTGCCTGTCCAAGGGACTCACCGGGGGTTACCTGCCCTTATCCACGGTACTGACCCGCGCATCGATCTACGAGGCTTTTTACCAGGACTATGAAAAGCTCTCTGCTTTCCTGCACTCTCACAGCTACACCGGCAACGCACTGGCCTGTCGCGCGGCATTGGCAACGCTGGATATTTTTTCGAATAACAACGTACTGGAAAACAATCATGCGCTTGCCGCGCACATGGCCTCTGCCACGGAAGATTTTCGTGAACACCCCCATGTCGCGGAAGTCCGCCAGACCGGCATGATCCTCGCCATCGAACTGGTCAAGGACAAACCGGGCCGTGTGCCCTATGCCTGGCAGGAGCGGCGCGGGCTGGAGGTGTATCGCCACGGGCTGGAAAATTGTGTACTGCTGCGTCCACTGGGGAATGTCGTGTATTTCATGCCGCCTTACGTGATCAGCAAGGACGAAATCGACACCATGGTTCGCGTCGCCCGGGACGGCATACAAAAAGCCGTGGCAGACTGATGCGGGTATCGCGCCTCTACATCGACCATCCGCTGTCTGAAAATACGGATGTAATGCTGGAAGCACACAGCAGTCACTACCTGCTACGCGTACTTCGCCTGAAACCGGGCGATGCGCTGCTTGTCTTTAACGGTGACGGCCACGAATACAGTGCTACGCTGGAACAGGCGACAAGGAAGCAGGCGGCGCTGCGCTTGCGGGAAAAAACCTCGCCGCAACGCGAGTCGCCACTGTGTATCGAAATTGCCCAGGGCGTTGCCCGCGGCGAGCGCATGGATTTCGTTCTGCAAAAATCCGTAGAACTCGGGGCCAATATTATCAGCCCGCTGTGGACGCGACGCGCGCAGGTAAAACTCGATGGCAAACGTCTCGATAAACGCCTGTCTCACTGGCTCGGTGTGGTGCATTCGGCCTGTGAACAATCGGGACGGGTGCGCATACCGGCCCTGCAGGCGCCGCGTGATCTCGACAGCTGGCTCACCACACCGTGGGAAGGCCAACAACTCGTGCTGTCACCCCGCGCAACTTCGACGCTGAAAGACCTGCAACCGGCAAGCCGCGTACGCGTACTGGTTGGACCGGAGGGCGGCCTGGATGAGGGTGAAATCAGCAAGGCCGAGGCAAACGGCTTTCAAGCCATTCAACTCGGCCCGAGGATACTGCGCACGGAAACCGCGGCACTGGCAACGCTTGCAGCACTGCAAACGCTGTGGGGAGATCTTGCCGCTCAGTCCTCGTCAGACAACTGACCCGACACGCCTTTCCAGACTTCGGAGACAACGGTCTGCACCACAGCAAGGTTCGGCACCAGGGCCTGTTCGCTACCGATCTGCACGCAATCGGCCACCGTTTCGGGGAAATTGCCGGTTGCCATCAGCGAAGGGCCAAGTGCTTCCTCGTCAGCATTGAACAGGCGCGGGATACCCGATGTCACCATCGCATAGAATGGCAGCTCCGTACCCGCCTGAACAGAATTGAGGATGGAGATACGCGCCCGGCCTCCACCTTGCGGCAGACTGAAGCCACACAGGCGCTCCATGGAGATAATCGGTAACTGCTGGTCCCGCCAGCGCAGACCGCCCAGCAACCAGTCGGGACCTGACTGGATCATATCCACCGGCTGGTAATTGATGACTTCCGCAATGGCGACATTAGGCAACAGCAGGTTGATACCTTCAAGCGGCACCCAGAGGCTTCGTACAGACTCAACAACGGCGTTCATATCTACCACTCCCTGTCCAAAATCAGTTTATACCAGGCTGAAACGGCTGGCAGCGTAGTGCCAGTTGTTTCGCCAGTTCCTGCGGTGTTCCACTAAATTCTACCGGGCAAGCCCGCCCGGCAGCGTCCGGCAGATTCGAGATCGTGCAGCTCTCGGCACTTTGCGTCCACACAAAGCCACCGTTTCCGGCCACCGCCGAGCAACCTCGTGAACCGTCCTCGCCCAGACCACTGAACAGGATAACGCCACAACGCTGCTGCCATTTATCCGCCACCTGTTCCAGTAGCGCATCGATATCCGGTTGACAAACCGAATTCCAGGCATGATCGGAGCGCCTCACAGTGAACTGCTCACCCGGTTCGACCGCGCGTTCCGCCGGCACCATCCACACCTGGCCGGCTTCCAGGGTTTGTTCCTCGCCCATCAGGGCAACGGGCCAGCTGCTGCAACGATCCAGTTGCTCGACCAACAGGTCCTGGAACGCTTCGGAGATATGCTGCGCAACCAGCAGTACGACCGGAAGGTTCCCGGGTAATGCGGCGAGAAACTCAGCCAGCGCCCGCGGCCCGCCGATCGATCCGCCCAGGACAATCACCCACGGAGTCGGACGCTCGACTTTGCTCTCAACGCCATCAACGACATGGAGTTCCGGGCGACTGTTTTGCGCAACATCAAGCTCCGCCTGCGGCAAGGCACGACGCGCCAGCGTCTGCAATTTATCCACCAGACGGCGACTCCAGATGCCACCCTCGCCGATGCCGCCGTGGTTCAGCAGCACCGGCACCGGCGACTGCTGCAACAGACCGCGCACCTTGTTCCTGTCAACCGGCCTGTCATCCATGCCAACCAGCAATACTTCAGCGCCATGCCAACTGTCCGGAAGCGGCAACTCCAGGATACCGTCAAGAACGACTTCTATTCCTTCGTCTTCCAGTACCGCGCGAAAACCACTTCGCTCCGGCTCTCCTGCCAACACGGCAACACGCAGAACATCCTGTGGATATTCATCCATTAAAAATTTATTCCTCGAGCAATTCCGTTATATTTTCCAGCAGGTCGCTTTCCTGGAACGGCTTACCCAGGTAGCGATTGACGCCAATCTGCATGGCGCGCTGGCGATGCTTGTCACCGGTACGTGACGTAATCATGATAATCGGAATGTCGCGCAGGCGCGGCTCGTTACGAATATGGGTGGCAAGCTCGAAACCGTCCATGCGCGGCATCTCGATATCGAGCAACATGATATCAGGAATATTCTCCTGCAACTTGGAAACCGCATCCACCCCGTCCTTGGCAGAAATCACGTTCATATCGTTGCGTTCGAGCAGTCGCGTGGTGACCTTACGCACCGTAATCGAATCATCGACCACCATAACTGTGACGCCCTCGCGCTGTGCAGACTGCTGCATTATCTCTTCAACCTGCGCCATCATACCCGGCGCCTGTCCACCCGCCCGCAACATGGCAATCATGTCGAGAATCATGACCACACGTCCATCGCCCAGGATGGTAGCCCCGGACACACCGCGAACGGTACTGATCTGTGGTCCCACCGATTTCACCACGATTTCGCGACTACCCAGCAGATTTTCGACGTGGAACGCCACGCCATGGTCGCCGGAACGCGCCAGCAGGACCGGCAAACGTTTCTGCGCAATGTCCAGGTGCGGCTGACTGGTCCCCAGCACGCTACCCAGGTGACGGACTTCGTACTCATAGCCACCGTAGTCAAAGCGTCCTGTCGGGTCATCGTAATACGCCTTGAGATCCTCGCGGCGCATGCGCACGATGCCTTCGATACTGGAAAGCGGGACCGCGTAGGTGTCCTCACCCACTTCGATGAGCAGGGCCTGGTTCAGCGCCAGGGTAAAGGGCAGACGTACCGTGAAGGTCGTACCCTGCCCCTGAACGGAGTCTATGTGTAGTGAACCACCAAGCTGTTTGACCTCGCTGTTCACCACATCCATGCCGACACCGCGCCCGGACACCTGCGTCACCTTGTCCGCCGTACTGAAGCCGGTCTCGAGGATAAACTGAAGCACTTCATTGTCGCTCAGCGTGGCATTTTCATCCATCAAACCACGCTCTATCGCCTTGCTGCGTATAGCATCCAGGTTGATGCCCGCGCCATCGTCGGACATCTTCAGCACCACGTCGGATGACTCGCGCTCAAACGTAATGCGGATCGTACCGGTTTCCGGCTTGCCGGCCGCTGCGCGCTGTTCCGGTGTTTCGATACCGTGTGATATGGCATTGCGCAACATGTGTTCGATCGGCGCCACGATCCGGTCGACCACCGTGCGATCCATCTCGCCTTCGGCGCCCGACAGCTCCAGTTCGGCCTGTTTACCAAGCTCCTGGCAGGTCTGGCGAACAATACGGCGCATGCGCGGCGCCAGCCCGAGGAAAGGCACCATGCGGGTTCGCATCAACCCTTCCTGCAACTCGGTATTGACACGGGACTGCTGGAGCAGCAGTGTTTCTGACTCGCGGGTAATATTGTCGAGCAGTCCCTGCAGACTGCCAAGGTCGCTGCAACTTTCCACCAGGGAACGCGACAGTTGCTGCATATGTGAGTAGCGATCCATTTCCAGCGGGTCGAATTCCTCACTCTCGGATTCTTCCTCCGCCTCGCGCTCATAACGGAACAGCACCTGCGCTTCTGTCTCGATCTCCAGCTTGCGCAATTGCTCGCGTACACGCGCGACCGTCTGTTCAAGTTCGACCAGATTGAAACGGTAGGCGCCAACCTGTTGTTCCAGGCGTGAACGGTAGATACTGATTTCACCGGCGTAATTGACCAGGTTATCCAGCAGTGAGGCCTTGACACGAACCAGTTCCTGGCTGACGCGTGAATGCGCCCGCCGCTCTTCTGTCTCACCGTCTTTCTCGACCGACACCGGCTTTGCCCGCGTGCCGGTCTTTTTCGCGCGTTTAGCCAGCGCCTTGCCTTCACGCAAGGCCTCGAGATCGGCAACCAGTGCGGGCTTGTCGGACAGGCGTTTTCGTTCGGAAACTTCTGACACCATATGTGTCAGCGTATCGTGTGCTTCCTCCAGCACCGAAAACATCACCTCATTCGGCTCGACAGCACCCTCACCCACCTTGACCATCAGTGATTCAACTGCATGGGCAAGATCGCCAATCGCGCTGATATCCGCCATACGCGAACCACCTTTCAGGGTATGCAGCTCGCGTTGTAATTCTTCCATCAGCTCGCGGCTTTCCGGCTCGGCTTTCCAGTTTTGCAGCGTTTCTTCACTGTGTTCCAGAATGTCAGAGGCTTCCTCGAGAAAGACCTCCAGCAACTCCTGGTCTATTTCAGCATACGGGTCATCAACCGGCGCCACGTCTTCGGCTGTTGCCTCTGTCTCCGCTTCCACAGACCCGTCTGATTCATCCTGGCGGCTTCCCGACAATACACTGGCGCGCAATACCTGGAGTTCGTTGAGCAGGGCATCCGAAGTATCCAGCGGCCTGTGGGCACGCACATCTTCCAGCATACCGACCAGGGCATCCTGGGCATGTTGAACACCATCCAGCGCCCGTTCATTCGCGGTGGCGCCACAATCGTTCACCGATATGATCAACGACTCAACCGCATGCGCAAGATCGCCGATCGGACCAAGATCCGCCATGCGCGCGCCACCCTTGACCGTGTGCAGCGCACGTTGCAATTCAGCCAGTGCGTCATGGTCTTCACTGTCCATGCGCCAACGATCCAGCGCCGCATCACTTGTTTCAAGATTCTCTTCACTTTCCTCGAGAAATATTTCCAGCAGTTCCGGGTCTATTTCTGCATAGGGATCGTCAGCAGGCCCGGACACTTCATCCGTCATTGCATCGGCGACGTCCTCAAGTTCATCAGCGGGGTTGACAGACGCATCCTGGTCACGGGATTTCTCGACAGGCGGTACAACAGCCTCACGCAGGGCGCGGACACGATTCAGCAGATCATCAAAACCTTCCGGCGCCCGGTCTTCGTCAGGAAGCAAATCAAGCATTTCCTGAATCTGTCCCACACTCTCCTGTAATACAGCGCATCCTGCTTCTGTCATCTCCGTTTCGCTAACCGATAACTGCCTGGCATATTGTTCAAGCTCACCGGCAAGATCAGCAATCGGATCACTTCCCGCCATATGGGCGCTGCCATGCAAGGTGTGCAGAGCGCGTATAAGCGTTTCATCGACATGGGCGTTACCACTGTCAACCTGCGCTATAAACTGGCGAAGAAGTTCCAGGTGGCCGCGTGATTCCGTATTGAAGATCTCGTACAGCATGGGATCCATAACACTGTCAACGACAAGATTTTCATCGGCGCCAGCCACCAGTTCCGGAAATTCATCGTCCTGAGCCCGTACATCCACAGATTCAGGCTCAGGCTCTGCCTGGTCTTCTGTCGCTATGACCGGCGCCACAGATGTCGTTTCTTCATCAGACTCTGCATCAACAGCCATTTCCGGGGCGTTTTCACCGGCAGATACACCCGGCTCATCAGGCAAGGCTTCACGGTTGGCGATCGCATCAGCACATTGCATCAACCAACTGACCGGCTGAACAACCGCCGAACCCTCCTTTACCTGCCCGGTCAGTTCGGCAAGCGCGTCGAGCGAACGCTCAAGAATATCGGTCATGGGCGCGCTGACCTCAAGCGTCCCGTCGATCACACGGTTCAGCATGTTCTCGTAGGCCCATGCAAACTCACCGATGCGCATGGCGCCGACCAGTCGGCCACTTCCTTTCAGCGTATGGAATGACCGCCGGACCGTATCCAGCGCATCGCCGTCATCATGGTTACTGATCCATTTCGGCAACATGGCATTGAGGCTCTCGATCTCTTCTTCAGCCTCTTCGATAAATATCTCGAGAATTTCCTCATCGATGTCCTCGCCAATAATCGCAAGCCCGTCATCCTCTTCTTCGACAGGCGCCGTTTCCTCGGCAACTGCCTCGTCAACGACCGGTTCAGGTTCATCTTCCGCTTCCGGCAAACCGGGAACCTCGTCGATACCGGCAACTTCACTATCGACAGCGTCATCTTCTTCCAGCGACAGTCCGGCAAAATCGTCCAGCTCCGCCGGTTCATCTTCGACCGCCTCATCCACTTCAGGTGTTGGCTCTGGCGTATCAACGGAGACATCCAGGCCTTCTTCGTCAAACCCGGGATCAAACGGCTCCAGCCCGTCAACAGGATCCACCGCCGCTTCGGCCTGCGCTGCCTCAGCTTCCGTATCACCACTTTCAACAGGATAACCAAGGGTTTCGATGCCCTTTTCCGCGACGCTCATGGCAGACTGACCGTACATGCGGTGTTCACGGCGACTCTCAAGGTAATATTCGAGGCCACAGATCGCGTCTGCCAGGGAATCCAGTTCCTGTTCCGGTGCACTTCCATCACCGGGGATCAGTTTGTCTTCAATATATTTTGCTGCCGCCTCAATGATCGAGGCCGCGCGCGTCTCTTCCAGTAATAACAGGCCGCCCTTGACCTGGTTAAACCACTGCGGGACTTCGGCAAGATCATTCGCCTCGTCACTACCCTTGGTATAACCGACAATGGCTTCCTTGGCGCGGGCAAGGTCCGAAATGGCTTCCTGGAGGACAACGTCCATCACCTGGTCGAATTCAGACCGGGCCAGGTGTTCATCGACGCTCTCGGCCGACATATCGATAGCACGCCCGGAACCCATCGACTCAACCGACGACTCGACGAACAGCAGTGTGCTGGCCAGATCCATCAGCAGGGTGTCCGGCGGCGGTGTACCAGCCTCCAGGTGAACAGAAAGCTCTCCGACCTTGGTAACTACCGCGGTACGCGCCTCGCCCAGGCTGAGCATGCCCAGCGTATCGCCGAGCGACGCCAGTGTTTTCGACATCGTCTGCAGGGTTTCAGTATCCTCGCAGCCATTGCGCAAGGCGATATCCAGCTGGTCTTTCAGTCGCGCCAGTTCTTCCTTGACGGCAACGGCAACCGTCGCGAACAGGTCGGCATTCTGCCCTGACAGGCTTTCCCTGGCGGCCGCCATTTCTTCCTCACCGGGCAGCAACTCCTGCAAACGCCAGGTCGCCTGTATCGCCTCAACCCGCTCACCACCACCCGTTGACTGGGCAACATAGAACAGTAAATTCTTGAACAGGTCGATGGCAGGTTCTCTCGCCAGTGCCTGCTCGCCCTCATCGACCATACGCTTGATCTGACGATCCACCTGCCCCATCAGGCGTTTTACCGACACACTCCCCTCAAGTCCGCCACTGCGAACGGCATCGGCGACACCGGCTGAAACCCACCAGAGTCGCACCACTTCCGGTTCACTGCTCAAGCCTTGCAGGGTATGCAGAACATCAGACAACGCCTGCAGAGCCTGCGCTTCCCTGCCATCGCCACGGAACCAGCCAAGCAAACCGACCTGGAAACGGTGGCGCAACTCCTTCGCGCCGGCAACCACATCACCATCAAGGGTGTGCCCGGCTACATCAGCAGGCAGGTCCGTGCCCAGGTCCGGGGAGAACATGGCATTTTCGGAAAGAAGGTTTTCACCCCGAACAGCGCGCAAATCATTGAGGACAGGCAACAGCACCAGGGGGATATCCTGGCTGCCTGCAATCAGGCGATCCAGGTAATCGGGTAACTGCAGGATGGCACGCATGAGTACATCGCAGGCCTCGTCCCGTTGCGCAACACCGTCTTCCGCCAGCGCTTTCGCAACCTGTTCCATTTCCTCGGCAAGCAGTGAGGCGCCGTAGAGTTCAACCATCTGCAGGGTACCGTATACCTGGTGCAGGTGGGCCGCGAGAAACCCGAGCTGTGCGGCGTCTGAAGTATCCTCGACATACGCCTCAAGGGACTGGCGCGCTTCCTTAAGCGTTTCGTCCAGTTCATTCTTAACCCACGTCAGTGTACTGAAGTCGATTACCTGATTCATTTTAGTTCCTTCCATCCTGCACCAAGTGCTTCTAGTCCGTGCGGCGGTACGCAAGCGTATCCTGGTAACGCACTTTCTCCATATGTGGATGTTGCCAGTTCAGCAATTCCCCCGGCCCCAGTACCAGTATCCCCCCCGGCCTGAGGCATTCCGACAAGCTGTTAACGATATCCAGCCTTCGGTCACGGTCGTAATAGATTAACAAATTCTGACAGAACACAAGATCCATGCGGCCCATCGGCGCGGTCGCCACATCACGCAAATTCAGCTGTGCAATACAGACACGCTTGCGTAGCAGATCCGTCATACCAAACTGGCCTTGCCTTATCGATGTGCAATACCTTTCCCTGAGCACTTCCGGGATGTCCTTCAGGCGGCGCCGAGGATAGCGCGCGGCCCTGGCCTGGCGCAGCGCGGGGAGACTGATATCGGTTCCCGTCACACTGAACTTCACTTTGCCATCCCGTGTAGCACAGAACCTGTCTATCAGCATCGCCAGGCTGTAGGCTTCCTCACCGGTCGAGCAGGCGACGCTCCAGGCCTGGAAATTGTTTCCCCGGTGCATGGCTTCCGGCAAAATCACTTCCTCGACCAGTCGCATCGATGAGGCATGGCGAAAAAAACAGGTTTCATGGACCGTAAGCTGGTCAACCAGTAACGACCATTCCCTGGCCTGCAAGGCAGGAGACGACAGAAGCCGGTAGTATTCCCCAAGGTCCTCGCAACCTGTCTCGCGCATTCGCGCCCTGAGACCACTGGCGAGAAACGACTTCCTCTCGGGAGCGATAAACAAACCCATATGCCCCTCGAGCAGCTGCGTCCAGCGTGCAAACTGCCTGTCATCGATATGCAGCGAACGCCCGGCTGATCGCCGGGCTTCGTATGC
>JALWRY010000317.1 GCA_027080445.1 Thiohalobacter sp.
GTGTATGACCTGGTGTTTGAACGGGAGTAATTTTTCCAGGGGATATCGTGCCATAACAGTAAAATCAGTCGCTTACGTCGTGATTGGCGCGCATGTCAGAAAAGTGGTTCAATACGCCGTTCCGGTTTCCGGCCGGAGGTCGCGGAATTCCCCGCTCGTTCAGTACGCGACAACAACAAGATTCGCGCGGTCTGCCAGGTTGGTAGGCGGGCTGCCTACGCTTTTCAGTAACAGGTTTGAGGAGAGTTGTATGTCCAAGAAGCATCCCGTGATTGCGGTGACCGGTTCGTCCGGTGCCGGCACCACAACCGTCAAGGTCGCATTTGAGCATATCTTCCGTCGTGAAGGCGTCAATCCGGCCGTCATCGAGGGCGACAGCTATCATCGCTTCGACCGCGTTGCCATGAAAGCCGCCATGGAAGAAGCTGAAAAGAAGGGCAACACCAATTTCAGTCACTTTGGCCCGGAAGCGAACCTGTTCGACAAAATTGGCGACACGTTCAAGCAATATGGCGAAACGGGTAGTTGCGAGCGCCGCTATTACCTGCACAGTGAGGAGGAGGCCGAACCGTTTGGCCAGAAGCCCGGCGAATTCACGCCGTGGGAAACGGTCCCACCCGGTACTGACCTGCTGTTCTACGAAGGATTGCACGGCGGCGTGGTCGATGGCACGACCAATGTGGCCCAGTTTGTCGACCTGCTGATCGGCGTAGTGCCAATCGTCAACCTGGAATGGATTCAGAAGATCCACCGCGACTGCGCGCAGCGCGGCTATTCCGCCGAGGCAGTGACCGACACGATCCTGCGTCGTATGTACGACTATGTACACTACATAACGCCACAGTTTTCACGGACGGATATCAACTTCCAGCGCGTACCGACAGTGGACACCTCCAACCCGTTCATCGCCCGCGATATCCCCACGCCGGACGAGAGCTTTGTGGTCATCCGCTTCCGCGACCCGACCAAGCTGGATGTGGATTTCCCCTACCTGCTGAAAATGATCGACAGTTCCTTCATGTCACGCCGCAATTCCATTGTGGTGCCGGGCGGCAAGATGGGCTTCGCCATGGAAATCATCCTCGCGCCGATCATCGAAACGATGATCGCACGGAAAAAGTCGGCCTGAAAAACCCGCTTTTCACTATACTAGAGGGGGCGCACGGCAGCTGGCTGACGCCCCCTTTTTGCGACCGGTACCGATGCCTGAATCCGCCACATTTCTACTCGGACACACCCAGTCTGAAGACTGGAACAACGCGGCACAACAGTGTCAGCAACAGATCGGTAACGTCCCGCCGGAAGCCAATATCGGTTTTCTTTACGTCACCGACGCCTTTGCTGACCGGCTACAGGCAATTGCCGATCACTTACGCGATAAAACCGGCGTCGCTCACTGGGTAGGTACGGTCGGCATCAGCATCTGTGCAACGGGCAAGGAATATTCACAGGTCTCCGCCATGGCGGTAATGATTGGCTGTCTGCCGGATGACAGTTTCAGAATCCTGCCGTTCTACAACCGTGCCGCCGATAACCTGCCCGCCGGCTGGGATGACTGGCTGAAACAGTCGGAATCACACGTTGCCGTACTGCACGGCGACCCCGCCAACGGCAACCTGCCACAGTTGCTGGAACAGATTGATGCATCCCTGCCCGGGGGATTCCTGCTCGGCGGCCTCAGCTCGTCCCACGGCGCGCACCCGCAGATTGCGGACGGGGTGCTGGATGGTGGCCTGTCCGGCATTGTCTTCAACGCCCGGCAGCCGATCCTGACCGGGCTGACCCAGGGTTGTACGCCCATCGCCGTCAAGCGCACCATCTCCCACTGCGATAACAATGTCATCAACCGCATCGATGACCGCCCGGCGCTGGACGTCCTGAAAGAAGATATCGGTGAAATACTCGCCCGCGACCTGAACCGGGCCGCCGGTTATATTTTTGCCGGCCTGCCGATTCGGGAGTCGGACACGGGCGACTACCTGGTGCGCAATCTGGTCGGCGTGGACAGTGAAGGCGGTCGCATCGCCATTGGCGATATTGTCATGCCCGGCCAGCCGATCCAGTTCTGCCGCCGCGACGGCAAGACTGCCTGGGAAGACATGCAACGCATGCTCGATGAACTCGCCGGGCGCCTGTCTTCACCCCCCAAAGGCGGGCTGTATTTTTCCTGCCTGGGCCGTGGCAAGTCCCTGTTCGGAGAAGACTCTGCCGAGCTGGAAATGATCCGCAACACACTGGGAGATTTCCCGCTGGTCGGCTTTTTCGCCAACGGCGAGATATCCAACCAGCGCCTGTATGGGTACACCGGTGTTCTGACGTTGTTTACCTGAATACTGCACCTTCCCGGCGTCCATTTCTTGACGCTTGTTGTCGCTCAAATGCCATCTATACTGGGAGCAGATCACCGGAATCCGGGCCGGGGGTTGGTTGTGCGATCTGGAGTTTGACACGTAAGGCCTATGCACCAGTTAATGGAAAATATCGAGCGTTACCTGATGTCATGCCGTGAGCTGACGGCTTTCTGCTCGCAGAATGGCTGGATCGACACCAGCTCCCTGTACTACGAAATCATCGAACAGAATGATCACCACGTGATTGCGCTGGTGCAATTCGAGGAAATTCTTATGGAAGGCTCCAGTTCACTGGCAGGTCGCGTATCCTGTCAGGGGAAGCTGCGGCTGACACTCGACCACTACGGCGAAGTCGCCAGGGCGGAACTGCTCTAGCCCGTTACATCTCCACATAGCCCTGCTCACGCAGGCGCTTCACCTCAGCGGGTCCGAAGGGTACCTGGCGCAGGAAAGCAGGCACATCGTCCCCGGCAATGCCCCGCTGGCGCATCTGTGTCTGGCAAATACTGATATCCACGCCACCCAGCGCCGCCAGCTTGGCCGCGCGGTCCACGATGTGCTTGTAACGTTTGTAGTTCTCAAGGGCGAAAAATTCCACTTCCGGCCCGTGCAGCACCAGCGAAATAATCGGCGCCTCTCCCTTGCCACGCGGACGGTCCAGTAATGACTCGACCTGATCGAACAACAGGTCAAGCTCTTCCGTGCTGTGTACACTGATATCCGCATAGCGGCGCACCCTGTTTTCGACCGATGGCGGAACAATCGTTTCCAGCCCGGGCTGTTGCACGACCACGGCCTCTTTTCCGGCCTCTTGCTGCTGCCATCCCGGCAGGTAGTCGGCGCCATACCAGAACGCCAGCACTGCCAGAACAAATATCAGCACATTACGCCACATCAGTTTCGCTCCACCGTTTCCCGCCTGTCTGCACAAGACGCTTCCATGGTGTAACAGCATGGGGCGCGGCGCAACAACATCCGTTACAATTATGGTGTTTTTTACCTCTTTCCAGCGGAAGTTACAGATGATTCAAGTACCTGAACACATGACCGACAGAGCGCGAAAACAGGTTTCGGGCTGGTTACTGTTATGCTGTTTCATGATATTTTCCATGGTAATTCTTGGCGGCGTCACGCGCCTGACCGGGTCGGGTCTGTCGATGGTTGAGTGGGACCCCGTGTTCGGGTTCGTCCCGCCGCTGGATCAGCAGGAATGGGAAAGCGTATTTGCCAAGTACCGCCAGTCGCCTGAGTATCAGAAGATCAACGTCAACATGGATTTGCAGGGGTTCAAGTCCATTTACTGGTTTGAATTCTCACACCGTGTACTGGGACGCTCTATCGGCACGGTGTTCCTGATTCCCTTCCTCTACTTTATCTGGCGCGGCATGCTGACCCGCAAATGGATTCCCCGCCTGTTATTTGCTTTTGTACTCGGTGGCCTGCAAGGGCTACTGGGCTGGTATATGGTGAAAAGCGGGCTGGTTGACCGGCCGCATGTCAGCCAGTACCGGCTGACCGCTCACCTCGGCCTGGCACTGCTGATTTATGGCTACCTGTTATGGCTGGCGTTCAGCCTGTTGTTCACGGAGCAGGAACCGGCCGCCGCCACGGGGGGAACCGGGAAGGCGGCAAAGGGCCTGTTGGCGCTGGCGGGCACAACCATTCTGTCCGGTGGCTTTGTGGCGGGACTGAAAGCGGGACACGCTTATAACACATTCCCGAAAATGGGGGATCAGTGGCTGCCCCCGGCGGGCTGGTCGCTGCAACCGGGCTGGCGCAACCTGTTCGAGAACATTGCGACTGTCCAGTTCGACCACCGGGTACTTGCGACCCTGACATTTTGCAGCATTGTGCTGTTCTGGTTGAGAACGCAGCGGAAGGTCGCCACGCACGCGACACGTACGGGGCTGAAT
>JALWRY010000318.1 GCA_027080445.1 Thiohalobacter sp.
TCGCACTGGTGGCCTGGGCGCCCCTGGTGCTGGTCACGCGTTCCGCCAGCGATATCGCCGACCTGACCCTGTTCCTGGCCATCGGCGTTATTCTGGGTTCCACCATTGCCCCACGCCTGATCCCGTTACAACACCTGCCGCGCGCCCGTTACGTGGCAATGCTGATGGGCCTGCTCATCATAGCGTTCAGCCTTGTCGACAGCGTGTGGCCGGCGCGGCTGACGCTACTGGCCATCGGCGCAACGGGCGGCCTGTTCATTGTGCCCGTCAACGCCACCATTCAGGACGAAGGGCATCACAGTATCGGTAGCGGGCATGCCGTGGCTATCCAGAATTTTTTTCAGAATGTGCTTATGCTGATCAGTGTCGGGGCCTATACCTTGCTACTGGCGAATGACCTCTCGGTTATCAACGCCATCGCCGGTCTGGGGGTTGTTGTTATCGCAGTGATAGCGATCCTGCCAGCGCGACGCCTTTCTCATCCAGCGGACTGAGTACGCCACGCCCGCCACGATTGAGTACATGCGTATAAATCATCGTGGTTGAAACATCGGCGTGACCCAATAACTCCTGTACCGTTCGAATATCGTAACCTGCCTGCAAAAGATGTGTTGCGAACGAGTGACACCGAAATCCTCACAGAAGGAAACACATACTGCCAGCGAAACTCCTTCGCGGCCGAAGGGTATTTTCGTGCCAACGCATAGGGGAGGTGTACTTCACCATAACCTGCCTGAAGATCTTCTGCGTGCAGATCCCTACCATTGCGAACGACAATCTGTTTATAGTCAAAATCCAGATCACAAATACGCAAGCGAATACATTCCATTAGCCGCAGACCACTGCCATAAAGCAGACTGGCCATAATCTTGTACGGATCTGTCGTGATACCATCGAGTAAACGATTGATTTCATCGCGAGACAAGACGACCGGTAGCCGTTGTTGCTTTTTTGCACGCTTGTAATCCTGCTTCCCCTCGAGTTCCTGTTTCAGGATATGTCGGTAGAAAAAGACCAGAGAATTGAGCGCAATACGCTGTGTATTAGGCGCCACATTGCGATCAACAGCCAGGTGTTCAAGATAAGGCACAATCTTGTCTACTTGCATATCCTCTACAACTGAAAAACCACCGTGCAGGACAAACCGGGCTATCCAGAACAGATACGTTTTTTCCGTACGGATGGAATATTGCAAGCTACGGATAACCGCAACAAACCGGCTATGTAGATCGGGAAAGCACTCTATGAACCGGTTTATGGCTTTATCATTCGACCGGATTGCAGGCCGGTCCCCGCTTGTTTCGCCGGTTTTTGCATATCTTGCAAGCGTGGCATGATCAGTGGGCAATTCGCGGGCACCATCCTTCCAACTGGCCCAATCGAAAGCATTGGTCCAGGCCGGAGTAACCATATCTGTAAACAAAATACGTAAAGCATCCACTAACTGCCTGAATTGCCAGTCGGTCAGCGTTTCATTTCTGCCTTTCTTTTTAAGATAGTTTTCAATATCGTCGGCAGTCAGGGTTGTGAGACGACGACCTGACTGGTCTTTGATAAAGTCCTCCGCATGTTTGACATACCAGCGGCGCGCGCCCTCTGGCACATTGTAAGAGGTTGTTTTTAAGATATACTTATCCCAGAAACGGGAAGCTGAATCATCCATGATATAGGCTCCTTGCAAAACGTGATCCACCTGGACCAGAATGGAATCTATGATGACAGGTAAGGTAAAGTCAAATCTGGATACATATAATTCTGGCTATCTCAGACATCAGACTTTATGTAGAACTAACTGTTATGGTGCAAGGGATAGTTCATAGGTGACACGGAGTTTGGCGAGTTATGGACAACTCAAATAATTCAGTAAGGTGTATCAATACGCTGCTTCACACAGCAGATGCACGGGTCGCAGAATTTGAAATGGGGCCAGAAACGGAGGGTGAGGTTCATTATCATTCTGTAGTTTCTGAGCATTGCATTTGTTTGAAGGGACAGATTCAAATCAAAATGGATGGCGGCTCTGAGCATTCGTTGGAACCCGGTAGCAAGCTGGAAATACCGGCGGGTGTCTCCCACCAGGTCATTAATTCCAGCGCAAATCCATGCCAATATCTGGTAGTTCAGTATGGGGGAGCCTATGATTTCATTGCCGTGTAAGTTGCACCATAACAATTGCGCCCATCTGACCGAAGAGTTCCTACGGTTTGGTTGACACCCTGAACTAACTGTTCAGGAGTGATCAAGAATGCCAAAACCAGGACCAAGAACCACGTACAAGTACAGCGAAGAATTCAAGGCAACAGCGGTCAAGCTCAGCCGGTTGCCGGGTGTGGCGATCAAGGATGTCGCCGAGTCACTTTACATTCACCCGTTTATGTTGTCTCGTTGGCGTAAGGAAGCACGAGAGGGCCGGATCATGACAAAGGGTGTGGACATCAATAAAGACGTTGCCGCTGAACTGAAGGCATTGCGCAACATGAAGAAGGATTACGAGCGCCTGAAGCTCGAGCATGACCTTTTAAAAAAAGCCATCGCGTTCACTTCCGAACGAAAAGCGACATCTTCGCATTCATCCGCCACGAAGAAGGGAACTACACGGTGAAGGTGATGTGCGACTTGTATGGCGTCACCCGGGGAGGTTACTACGCCTGGCGAGAACGCCCGCCGAGTGAACGCGCACTTGAGGACAGGCGGCTGGTTGACAAGATCCGCCAGGCTCACAAGGCGAGCCGGGAGACCTACGGCAGTCCACGTATCCATCAGGCGCTCAGGCGTCAGGGCGAGGTGGTGGGTCGGAGACGTGTCGAGCGATTAATGCGTGAGCACGGGATACAGGCGTGTTCAGAGCAGCTGTATCGACGCATGACAGGTCTGTGTCGCCAGTTTGTGATGGTCAAGAATGAGATACGATCATTGGAGGTGACCGGGGTGGACCAGGTCTGGGTGGGTGACGTGACTTATTTAAAAGTATCCGGCCAGTGGCGCTACCTGGCCACGGTCATGGATCGATATTCACGACGCCTGTTGGGTTGGGCGCTGGGCAAGGAACGAATGGCTGCCCTGTCACGCAGGGCCCTGCGTCATGCCTTACGCGTGCGTCAGCCGGATAGTGCGCCGATCTTTCACAGTGATCGGGGTGTGGAGTATATTGCAACGAGCTATCGACGAGTCCTGGAGCAATCCGGTCTGACACAAAGCGTTAACCGACCTCGTCGAATGAATGACAACGCCCATATGGAGTCATGGAACAAGACGATGAAATCTGACATGTATCATCGAGAGACCTTTGAGAGCGATACTGTGCTGAGAAAAGCTATCCGATCCTATATCGATTTTTACAACCGAATACGACTACACTCGTCATTGGGCTATCAGACACCGATGGAGTTCGAGCAAGCATGTTTATAACTACGGGGTGTCAACTTTTTCGTAGGAACTCCCCCGCCTACGTCGCTGGCGCGACTCCGGCGGCAGCTGGCGCAAGCCGTTATGCATATAAGAGCAAAATATAGCAATCACATCATATGCCCATGGAACGAACAATATGAAAAAAATTGATTTGCACATACACACCATCTCTACGATGAGTGATAGTGATTTTACTTTCAGCCTTGATGTTTTTAAGAGCTATGTTAATTCGGCAAACTTAGATGCAGTTGCTGTCACAAATCATGACATATTTGACTTACCGCAATATGAAGCAATCAACGATGCACTAGATATAACGGTTTTTCCAGGCATAGAAGTTAACCTTGAAAAGGGGCATGTGCTCGTCATCAGCGACGAGTCTAGTGTCGAAAAGTTTAATGAATGCGCTACTAACATATCTAAATTAATACAAAACATAGGTGACACAATTACTTATGAACAGTTGGCCGATATATTTGGTGATCTGAATAAATACATTATCATTCCGCATTATGAAAAACGACCACGCATCATGGGCGATGTCCTCGAGAAATTAAAGCCTCACATTACGGCAGGGGAAGTAGACAGCGCCAAGAAGTTCATTCGTGTCCATAAGGATTCTTCCGGTGTCACGCCAGTTTTGTTCAGCGACGTAAGAATAAGAGATGGATTATCGAAATACCCAACTAGACAGACGTATGTTGATTGTGGAGATATTACTTTAGATTCTCTTAAGACATGCCTTCTAGGAGTCTGTCGGGTTTAGCTCGGCCAGCAAAGAGGCGTACTCCACTGACTTGAGCGCTAACCCTGATTTTTTGTGTAATAAAATACATCCTACACAGCAA
>JALWRY010000319.1 GCA_027080445.1 Thiohalobacter sp.
GCCGTGGTTCACGCCATAATCCACGTAACCGGGAATGGCGCTATCCAGATGGCATTCGCTCGAATGCTGGGGGGATTCGAAATCGCGGTCACGGTCGTACCAGGAGAGCAGCATGTAATCGCCCAGTCGGGCGGCCGCTTGCGCATCGGCCAGCTGCATGGCTTCGCGGTAGTCGCCCGGTGGGGGATCAGGATTCAGTTTCACCTGCGTAACACCGGCAAGATCCGGCGCACCGGGCAACGGGCAGGAGGAATTGGCTGTGGGCTCGGACATAACCCTATAATAGCGCAACTGTCAGACCCCATAAGCACCAGCATATTCCCGCCAATGGAATACCCGCGATCCAGTGCAAGCATTAGCCTGCAAGAGACCCAGGTATCCGGAAATCAGCTTATGCAGAACCTGCTGCACGCTCCTGAATTTCCATAAAGCTCTTCCTGAACTCCATCGGACTGTCTATGCCAGGTACCGGCGCCTGCGGATTGCCCGCACCGGACACGACAACTGATCCAAAGTTAAAGATCCTTCCAAGGATCGATTGATTAACCTGAACGCTCTCTGCCTTGGGTAGAAGCAGTTCGATCGTGTCTCGCTTGATAAACCCGAACTTTGCCACGATCTTTTTGTTGGTTATTGCCAGCTCCGTACTTGAATACTGGAGAAAGGCTATCACCCAGACCACAAGACCCAGCCCGTAGATCGGTAACAGTACAAGCCCTAAAAGAAACAGGGGCATCATGGACCACAGACTCACCTTTGCGTGGTATTCAACTTTCTCACCGGACCCAACCACATTATCAATATACGATGACATATCATTCACCTCTCTTTTCGGCTATTGGTATCGTTCATTTCATCGGGTTCACTTCCATCCAGCCCGACGACTTCCCCCCTTGCAGTATTCATCATCACTACACTTGCCTGGAGATCATATTTCTCTTCTTTTTTGCTTTCGTCCGGCTATACCCGCCAACCCCGACAGACCCGACACAAAGAGCCACACAGCAGCAGGGACAGGCACCGATGAAACCCCTGTATTGAGGGCTGTCATGCTGAAGACGCCCGTGCTGGTAAAAGCGGTATCAAACTGGAAACCCGGATCCAGGCCCAGGACGGCGAAATTGACCAGACTCATATCACTGGCCAGGGTATTGGTCTGCAGGAAATCAAAGACATCGCCGGTAGTCGGCGCAAAACCATTGATGAAATCAAGATCTATGGTGGTGCCGGGATCAAAGCTTGCCGCGCCAAGGACATTCAGCACATCAAACTCACCTGCACCTGTACCCGCAATTTCTATGACCAGGTTCCCAGCGACCTGGGTGAAATCACCGTCGATGGTCAGGGTACCCGGTGAATTGCCGGGGGCGACTGTGCCACCATTCAACGTGACATTACCCGTAATCGTGCCATCACCATTGAGCACCGCATTCGGATTAATCGTTACATTATTGGCTAGTACGACACCACCGCTTCTTACCGTCAATCTCCCGGGAGCGGCCGTATCGGTACCGGAAACCCCGCCCCCAACAATAATGTTTGCTCCACTGGCGTTAACCCGCCCGAAATTGTCAACCAGCAATGTTCCATCACGAAAACCACCCACAAGAACTTCTTTTCCTGCAAGGATGTTGGAAGCGGAAGTAATAGCACCTACCTCCAGACTGGAACCAGCCCCCCTGACGATAACTTCTGCACCGAATGGTGAAGCCGAGCCAATGGAAAGCCCCCCGGCTTCTCCTGAAGCAAGCGGATTAGTCGAGGCGGTACCACCCAGCTGGATACTCAGAATACCAAGGTTAGAAGCCGTGCTTCCCGCGGACCCGCCACCAACAATGATCCCGTTTGTTACCAGACTGGAATTTGCATCCCTGACCAGAGCAGACCCGGTGGCACCATCCCCGGTACCAATCTCTATCTGGACATCCTGAGCCACAGTCCCGGCAGTTTGCACCCTCCCACCGTGTGATATCACCATTGCCCCGTTGGAATTGGAAAACCCGCCTAGCCGTACTCTCCCCGTAGTACTGAGTAAGGACCCTGGATCAGTCACGACAATCTCGCCAACAGAATCGCTGTTACCTGCTACTACAGAACTGCCACTGAAGGCAGTTTGTCCCGTGGTCTCAACAACACCGCCATTCTGGATCTGGAGAATGCCCTTGCTGCCTGATATACCGAGTTCTATATCATTAATCGACGATAGCCTCGCCGATCCGGATAGCCCGTTTCCTTTTACAAGGATTGAGCCTTGATCACCACTGCTGAATCCGGCTACGACACCAATACTTCCAGTGTTATTTGCATTGACTGCAGTGATCCCGTTACTTACCGTATCGGCGTTGACAACCAACGAGCTTTGAACGCCACCAAACCCGATAATAACCTGACTGGTTGTTGTTGGACTTGTTGTCAGGCTTCCGGGAAATATGTTTCCCGTAGTTATAACATCGGCATGTACGTTCAGCATGAAAAACACACTACCGACGCCCATAAGAAAATTCCCCGGATGAATAAAAAAGTGTTTCTTAAACATATTGACCCTCACTACGCTTGATTCTTATTTGTTGTTACTGAAATTCAGACTTGTGCCTGTAGTTACAACACAATCAGCACGCCAGACACAGCATTTCAGATTCAGTCACAGTATGTGCGGGAAGACGCTGAATCGCGCCTCCCAATTGGGTGGGTCAAACGGGTTTTTGTCGGTTCTAAGGGGCTTCGGACAACAGCAGGCGAATCAGTTCCACCTGACGGTGGGCTCCGGTTTTCTGGAACATGATCTTGAGGCGCCAGCGGGCAGTTTCGTAGCTGGTACCCCTGACTTTTGCAGCCTCACGCAAAGACAGGCCCTGTGCCAGGCATTGCGCCAGCAAGGCCTCTGCCCGGGTGAAATCGTAGCGTTTGCGCAAATGTTCCGGGTCAATGACAAGCTGACGTTCCGGGTCAGTAATGAACACCGCCACGGCAGCGTCATAAATCCCGGTAAGCTCGGGGTTGCGGGGCAAGGGTATGCAGGTAACGCACAGAGGACGTTTCCCTTCATCACGCTGTATATCCAGACGTGCGGAGGATCGAACAGCGATGCCCTGGTGAATGGCAATGGCCGCTTTCAACGCCCGGCTGAATTGCCGGTCATCACTTGCCTGCAACGCATGTAACTCACCCGAGCGTTTTACCAGCCCGTCACGCGCGCCGAGCAGCTTGCCGGCGACATGATTCACCTGGATCAGCTTGCCCGTGCGATCGATAAACGCAATACCGACATCCAGGTCTTCCAGGACCTGCCCCAGTACCCCGTTTTTTGCCTGTATGCCGGCTATATCCTGCATGATGCCGGCGGCACGCGCCATATGTCGACTCAGATCGCGGAATTCATCGACCTCATCACATTCAAAAACACCGTCGCGCTTTCCACGATAAAGATAGAAACGGATATCACAGCAGTTGTCTGCCTGCAGGGTAATACTCAGGGAGTGACAAAACCCTTGCGGCCTGAGCCAGTCATTGTAGTAGGCGGTTTTACGGTAGAAGCCAGGTTGCTCATAGTACTCATCGAGCAGTGTGTCGGTACGTATGACCCCCGGCGCCATGAACTGCGGCGCTTCCAGCCAGGGATTGCTATGGACATAGTTCGTCCGGTATTCATTGATGAAGGATTCATCAAGACCCTGTACATCGATAGGAATGACCGATTTATCCGGCCCGGTAACCGCGTAGAGACCTGCCGCCCCGGCATGGAAATGGTCACGCAGACCTTCCACCGCGGCATGCCTGGCGCCGGGCAAGGTGGCCGCCGTGTAGATGGTGTCGATCAGCTGTTCTCTATTGCCACTGCCCACTTGATTATGCCCCCCCATGCAGACCCGGCCAGAAATCGAAGCACTGGCAGGCATTGACAGCCCGTCTGCCTGGTACAACTATAGGTCGTCACTGTATATCGTTCAAATGCCGCCCGCTGCGGCCATGGCCGGAGAAGCTGCTTGAACACCGGGTTTCCGTTGCAGGTTTTATTACCGGGCGTCATTTCACTGCTGATGCTGGGTATCGGCATGAGCCTTCAACTACATAGTTTTGCAGCGCTTTTTCATCTGCGCCGGGCAGCTGTGGTAGCGTTCATCGCACAGTTCCTGCTGCTGCCCCTGGCGGCCTTTCTGCTGGCCACAATCCTCACTTTACCTGCCGATCTGCGCGTCGGCATGGTGCTTCTGGCCGCCTGCCCCTCAGCCTCAACATCGACCTTTTTCACCTACCT
>JALWRY010000320.1 GCA_027080445.1 Thiohalobacter sp.
GTGCTGATTGAAGACGGCCAGGTGATCGTGCTCGGCGGACTGATCGAGGACAAGGTGAACGAGAGTGAGCAAAAGGTACCCTTGCTGGGTGATTTGCCGATCATTGGCGCCTTGTTCCGCTCGACCAAGACCAGTCACGATAAATCCAACCTGATGGTATTTATCCGTCCAACGATTCTCCGCGATGCAGATGCGACGAGCCGTTACTCGGCGGGCAAGTACAACCTGCTGAGGGCCAAACAGTTTGAAATGCACGATAACAAGGTGAAGCTGATTCCCGGCGCGCGCATGCCCAGGTTGCCCAAGTTTAACGAGTTGATGGAATTGCCGCCGCCGTTTGATGGGACGGGTGATAAAAAGCCGGCCAATGACGCCAATAGTGCAGACCAGGATGGCTGAGACAGAACTCGACAGTCCGGCGGTTGAAATGCCGGAGGAAGCCGGGCCGGTCGGCAGTCGGCGACCGGGTTTCAGCTTCTCCAAGCGCCACGGCGTACTGGTATCCGAGGTGACGGAAGGACACGCCAATGTCATGTTGCGTCCCGGTGTCGATCCGCAGGTACTGATTGAAGTGCGACGCCTGGTGGGTTGCCCGCTACGCCTGCAGGAGATCAGTGTTGAACAGTTCGACGCCTTGCTGGCGTCCTCCTATGAGCAGGGTTCCAACGAAGCGATGCAGATGATGGAGGACCTGGGCGATGACCTGGACCTTTTCACAGTGGCGCAGGCGTTGCCAGAAACCGAAGACCTGCTGGAAAGCGAGGATGATGCGCCGATTATCCGTTTGATCAACGCGCTGTTGACCGAGGCAGTCAAGGAAAATGCCTCGGATATCCATATCGAACCCTTTGAAAACCGCCTGGTGGTTCGCTTTCGCGTGGATGGTGTTTTGCGCGAGGTGTTGCAGCCACAGCGTGTGCTGGCGCCACTGCTGGTATCGCGCATCAAGGTGATGGCGAAACTCGATATCGCCGAAAAACGCCTGCCCCAGGACGGCCGTATTTCCCTGCGCGTAGCAGGCCGCGCGGTCGATGTGCGTGTTTCCACCCTGCCATCCGGCCACGGCGAGCGCGTGGTGTTGCGCCTGCTCGATAAACAGGCCGGCCGTCTCAACCTGACCCACCTGGGGATGGCCGAGGAGGCGCGTGAACGGATGGATAAGCTGATCCGCCGTCCCCATGGCATTGTGCTGGTCACCGGTCCGACCGGTTCCGGCAAGACCACCACGCTGTATGCCGCCCTGGAGCGCCTGAATGACAACCGCCGTAACATCATGACGGTGGAGGACCCGATCGAGTACTACCTTGACGGCATCGGCCAGACCCAGGTCAACACCAAGGTGGAAATGAGTTTTGCACGTGGTTTGCGTGCGATCCTGCGCCAGGACCCCGATGTCGTCATGGTGGGTGAGATCCGTGACCTGGAAACGGCAGAGATCGCCGTCCAGGCCAGTCTTACCGGTCACCTGGTGTTCTCCACCTTGCATACCAACAGTGCGGCCGGTGCGGTGACGCGATTGCGCGATATGGGCGTCGAGCCTTTCCTGCTGTCGTCCAGCCTGATCGGCGTGCTGGCCCAGCGTCTGGTGCGCGTGTTGTGTGACAATTGCAAGGAACCCTACACCGCCTCCCCGACCGATTGTGAGTTGCTCGGATTGCAGGCGGACAATCCACCGACACTCTACCACCCGAAGGGATGCTCAGAGTGCAACCATCTGGGCTACCGGGGAAGAACCGGTATCTACGAGCTGATCGAAATCGACGACGATATCCGTGCGGCGATACACGATGGCGCCAGTGAACAGGAACTGGAAACCCTGGCGAGACGCCATTCCGGTAATATCCGCCAGGACGGCTGGCGGCGCGTGCTGGCCGGCGCCACCTCGATCGAGGAAGTCCTGCGTGTGAGCCGGGAAAGCTGACCGGGCGGCGATACGATGGGTGCATTCGAATACGTCGCACTGGATAGTGGTGGCAAGGAAAAAAAAGGCGTACTGGAAGGGGATACCCCGCGCCAGATTCGCCAGCAATTGCGCGACCAGGGGCTTACGCCACTGGATGTGCAGGAAGCCAGTCAGCGTGAGAGTAAATCAGCCACCCGCCGCACAGGCGGCGGCATGCGCCGTGGTGTCAGTGCGACCGACCTGTCACTGATTACCCGCCAGATGGCCACCCTGGTGAAGTCCGGTCTGCCGCTGGAAGAAGCCTTGCAGGCGGCGGCCCAGCAGAACGAGAAGGCGCGCCTGAAGAGCATGTTGCTGGCCGTGCGTGCGCGTGTGATGGAAGGCCACACGCTGGCCACCGGCCTGGGTGACTTTCCACACGTTTTCCCGGAACTGTACCGTACCACGGTATCTGCCGGTGAGCAGTCCGGCCACCTGGATGTGGTACTGGAACGACTCGCCGATTACACGGAAAACCGCCAGCAGATGCAGCAGAAGATCCAGCTGGCGCTGTTTTACCCGGCCATGCTGACGCTGGTTGCGGTGCTTGTCGTTGTCGGTTTGATGACCTACGTCGTACCGCAGGTGGTGCATGTGTTCGAGAATATCGGCCAGGAGTTGCCCGTACTGACCCGTGGTCTGATCGCGGTCAGCGACTTTATGCGCAGTTACGGCATTATCCTGCTGTTGCTGATTGCAGCAGGTATCAGTGCACTTTCCTGGTTGCTGCGCAAGGAAGGGCCGAAGCGGCGCTTCCACGAGTTGTTGTTACGCCTGCCCCTGATCGGGCGACTGGAGCGAGGTGTCAACGCCGGGCGTTTTGCGCGCACCTTCAGCATCGTGACAGCCAGTGGCGTACCCGTGCTGGACGGTTTGCGTATTGCGGCCGAGGTGCTGTCCAACCTGCCCATGCGGGAGGCGGTCGAGGATGCGGCACGCAAGGTGAGTGAAGGTGCAAGCATTTCAGCCGCGCTGCACAGTAGCGGCTACTTTCCACCGATGACCGTGCATCTTATTGCCAGTGGTGAATCCAGTGGCAGACTGGAGGAAATGCTGGAACGTGCAGCGATCAACCAGGAACGTGAAATTGAAACCCTGATTTCAGCTGTGATGGGCTTGTTCGAACCTGTACTGATCCTGCTCATGGGTGGTGTTGTGCTGGTTATAGTTCTGGCGATACTACTGCCAATCTTCAATCTCAATGAGTTGGTGGCATGACTATGGCGTATTGATCCGGAATTTCGCCGGGACTTGAGCCGATGTGGCAATTTGTGTGATAGTTGCTCCTTACTGGCTTGCCACAAAAACCAAGGATAATTATGCAGGCAACTCCACATATCTGGCTGGGTGACGATGGTATTATGCGGATCAGGTTTCCACAGGATTACCAACTTACACTGACTGATATTCGTGAGTTGAATCGACAACATCACGACATCAGCAAAGTCTGCCGCCCCTTGCTGGTCTATGCAGAAACCGTTGCCGCCGCCGAGCATGAAGCGCAGCAGTTTGCATCAAGCCGGGAAGCCGTAGAAGTTGTCAGTGCGATGGCGGTTATTGTCAGGTCATTTTTTACCCGTGCGCTGGCGGATATTTTCATGCGGTTCAACAAACCGCCCTACCCGACACAGGTGTTTACCAACGAGGCGGAAGCCCTGGCCTGGCTGGAGCCTTACTGCAAGCAACTGGAAGGGAACAGTGACGAACACGGGGAAAGCGCCTGAGGGCCGTGCTGCACCTCAGTGTCGGCTCGATACCTTGCTGGCCGAAGTGCGCGCCTGTCGTGCATGTGAAACGGAGTTGCCCTTTGAACCCCGGCCAGTATTGTGCGCCAGCACCTCGGCGCGTCTGTTGATTGTCGGGCAGGCGCCCGGAACCCGTGTCCATGAAACCGGTATACCCTGGAATGATCCCAGTGGTGAGCGCTTACGCCGCTGGCTGGGGATGGATCGCGCGTTTTTCTATGATCAACGCCATGTCGCCATCATTCCCATGGGGTTCTGTTATCCAGGGCGTGGCAAGTCGGGCGATCTGCCGCCCCGGCCGGAATGTGCGGCATTGTGGCGGGAACGCTTACTGGACTGTTTGCCGGATATTGAATTGACGCTGGTGATTGGCCGTTATGCACAGCAGTATCACCTGCCGGATACCGGCCGAAGTGTGACCGCTACGGTACGACGCTGGCGCGAGTTTTTGCCGGCTGTCCTGCCAACACCTCACCCGTCACCCCGTAACCAGCTGTGGTTACGGCGTAATCCCTGGTTTGAGTCCGAGCTGGTGCCGGCCTTGCAGCGCCGCATACGGG
>JALWRY010000321.1 GCA_027080445.1 Thiohalobacter sp.
TGCCGCTGGCCGTGGCGGAGCACATAACGCGCCGCCAGTTTGGCAATGCTGGTTGTCTTGCCCACACCGGTTGAACCGACCAGTGCGACCATGCCGCCCTGATCAAGCAAATCTTCATCGGCGACCGGAAGTCTGGCGGCCAGATCAGTCATGGCCAGTTGCCAGGCATGGTCTTCATCTCTGGCGTGTACCGCGGGTGCGGAAACCTGTTCAACCAGTGCTGTGCCGAGTTCCATGCGACCCAGGCGGCGCATGACGTCGGCGTGCAGTGGCTCGCGACGTTTCATATCGCCCCAGGCCAGGTGGGCCAGCTGGTGTTCCAGCAGACCGCGGAGCTGGCGGATTTCATCCCGCATGGCGACAATCGAAGGGTCCTGGGACCAGTCGACAGATACGGGCGATGTTGCCGTATTCTGCTCGGCCGGTTGCGCATGACGTGAATAGGTATCAGCCGTCTTGTTCGATACAGCCGGCCCAGGGGCTTCCTCGCGCGCCGCGGTGCTCCCGGACCGGGCGGACAGGGGCGGATCGTTTTCCAGCAAGGATTCGTCGTAGTCGACCGAGGCAATAATTTCGATACCGCCTTCGACCTGGCGGTTGGAGAGGATGACCGCATCGGGTCCCTGCGCCTCACGGACCAGGCGGATAGCCTGGCGCATATCCGGTGCAAAAAATCGTTTCACCTTCATACCTGCACCCCGTCACTGTGTAATGCCATCCATCCCATGTTCACGCGCCTGGACTCCTCGTTCATGCTGCCGTACTCCCCGCCTCAACACCGAGACCCGGTGCATCACCGCCAATATTGGCAACAACCTTGATCTGTTTGTTGTCCGGTATCTCGTTATAAGCCAGCACATTCAGCATCGGAATGCTGTGCCTGACCAGCCGTGCCAGCCAGGCCCTGATGGCCGGTGTCACCAGCAGCATGGCCGGTTGTCCTGCCGCCTCCTGCCGCTGGGTACTTTCCGCCAGCGCCTGGTGCATCCGTTCGGCCAGGCCGGGCTCGATACCGGCGCCGCCTTCCGAGATAGCCTGAATCGAAGATTGCAATATCTGTTCCAGGGATGGATCCAGAGTAATAACTTCAAGTTCATGCCCCATCCCATTGATATGCTGGACGATTGATCGACCAAGCGAAACACGCACGGCGGCTGTCAAAGCGCCAGGATCTTGACTCCTGGCGCCTGCTTCGGCCAGCGTTTCCGCAATCGTGCGCATATCCTTGACGGGGATACGTTCCTCAAGAAGGTTCTGGAGCACCTTCAGCACGATGCCGATGGACAGGGTTTTCGGCACCAGGTCCTCGACCAGTTTGGGTGCGGTTTTGGCCAGTACGTCGAGCAACTGCTGCACTTCCTCGTGGCCGATCAGTTCATGCGCGTGACTCTGCAGCAGTTCACTGAGGTGCGTTGCCACCACGGTACTGGCATCCACCACGGTGTAGCCCAGCGTGGCCGCGTTGTCGCGTTCGGACGGAGGAATCCACACGGCTTCCAGGCCAAATGCCGGGTCACGTGTTTCGATACCCTGCAAGGTACCGAACACCCGGCCGGGATTGATGGCCAACTCGCGGTCCGGGTAAATCTCCGCCTCACCCACCGGGACGCCCATCAACAGAATGCGGTAGGCATTAGGCGCCAGTTCCAGGTTGTCACGAATATGTACCGGCTGAATCAGGAAGCCGAGCTCCTGGGACAGTTTCTTGCGCACGCCCTTGATGCGATCCATCATCTGCCCGCCCTGGCTGCGATCCACCAGCGGGATCAGTCGGTAGCCGACTTCCAGCCCGATAATGTCAACCGGCCCGACATCCTCCCAGCTCAGGTCGCGTGCTTCGGATGAAACCTCCTGTTCGACCGGTGATTCCTCGGCGGGCAGCAGCTCCTGCTGCCCTTTTTTCCATGAATAGTAAGCGCCAACACCGGCTGCCGCTGCCAGTGTCAGGAAGGCAAAATTCGGCATACCCGGTATCAGGCCCATGAACCCCATAATGCCGCCCACGACCGCCAGCACCAGGGGATTGCCGAACAACTGGTCCATGACCTGATCAGACATCTTTGTCTCGCCGGAGACACGGGTAACGATAATGGCTGTCGCCGAAGACAGCACCAGTGAAGGGATCTGTGCAACCAGACCGTCACCGATGGTCAGCAGTGTGTAGTTGCGCAAGGCATCTGCAATGGGCAGGTCAAACTGCAGTGTGCCAATCGCCAGGCCGCCAATGATGTTGATGAACAGGATCAGAATACCGGCAATCGCATCGCCGCGTACGAACTTGGAGGCGCCATCCATGGCGCCGTAAAAATCGGCTTCACGCGAAACATCTTCACGGCGCGCACGCGCCTCGTCCTGCGTAATCAGCCCGGCGTTCATATCCGCATCGATGGCCATCTGCTTGCCGGGCATGGCATCCAGAGTGAACCGGGCGCTGACTTCCGAGACACGCCCCGCGCCCTTGGTGACCACGACAAAGTTAATAATCACCAGAATGGCGAACACCACCAGGCCGACGGCATAGTTGCCACCCACCACGAAGTCACCAAAGGATTCAATGACCTTGCCGGCCGCCGCCGTGCCGGTATGACCGTTCAGCAGCACAACGCGCGTTGAGGCTACATTCAGCGCCAGCCTCAACAGAGTGGTAACCAGCAACACGGTGGGGAACACCCCGAAGTCCAGTGGACGCAAGGCGTACACCGTCACCAGGAGAATGGCCAGCGACAGGGTGATGTTGAAAGTGAACAACATGTCCAGTGCAATCGGTGGCATGGGGACAATCACCATCGCCAGCATCATCACCAGCAGCAGTGGCGCCCCGAGTCCGTGGCGGGCAGCGCCCGCGAATGTCAGGGTCGACGATTCATTCGCCATGATTAATCACCTTGTGGTTTTGTGTTGTCATGTTCAGGCCCCTGGAAGAAGTCTTCCGGCACAGGAATATTGTCCGGGCGTTCCGGTACAGGACCACCTTGCGTGCTGGCCCTGAGCTGGAAGATATAGGCAAGAATCTGCGCCACGGCGAGATACAAACCGCCCGGCACTTCCTGGTCGATCTCGGTGCTGTAATAGAGCGCCCGCGCCAGTGGCGGCGCCTCGAATAACGGTACCTTGTTGGCGACAGCGACAGTACGAATCTGGCTGGCTATCAGTTCCACGCCCTTGGCGACGACCAGTGGCGCGGCCATGCTCTCCGGGTCGTAGCGCAGCGCAATGGCATAGTGCGTCGGGTTGGTGATGACGACATCGGCATTGGGTATTTCGGACATCATGCGGCGCTGGGCAATTTCACGCTGCATACTGCGCACCCGGGATTTCACCTCGGGCTTGCCTTCCGTGTTCTTGTTTTCATCCTTGACTTCCTGGCGAGTCATCTTGAGGTTCTTGGCGTGCTCCCACAGCTGAAACGGTATGTCGATGGCCGCAATCAACAACAGTGAGGCGCTGAGCACGATGAAAGCATGGGAAAGAATCTGCCCGGTATGCGCCAGACCGTTATTGATTGACTCGCGCCCCAGCCCCATCAATTCCGGCATATAGCCCATCAACAACCAGGCGCCTACACTGCCAATCAGGATAAACTTGGCCAGTGCCTTGACCAGTTCCACCAGGCCGCGCACGGCAAAAATACGTTTCAGACCCTTGAGTGGATCCAGCTTGTCGAATTTGAACCCGAGCGACTTTGTGCTGAAGTTCCAGCCGCCCAGCACGGCCGGCGCTGCAATCGCGGTTAACACCATGACCAGTAAAAATGGCAGCAGCAGGGAAATGCCGTGAGAAATCGCATTCTGGAGAATGTCCAGCACGGCCCAGCGATCAAAAGCCTTTTCCCGATCAAAATCCAGGCCCAGTCTCATGACCTTGCCGAGCTGATCCACCATCGTCCCGCCCATCGTTGCCAGGCTGGCAGAGGCCATCACCAGCATCGCCATGGTCGTCAGTTCCCTGGAACGGGGAACCTGGCCCTTCTCGCGCGCCTCCTCCTGCCGTTTGGCTGTGGCGTCTTCGGTTTTTTCCTGGCCGTCTTCGTTCTCGGCCATGCTAGCGCCCTCCCTGACCGAAGCTGTTGACGGCGCCAAAAGCGCCTTCCATCAGGTGCTGCATTTGTGGCAACAGGTTGGAGATCGCAAACATCAATACGATAAAGCCCAGTGTAAGGGTCACCGGGAAACCGACACCAAAGACATTGAGTTGTGGAGCGGAGCGACTGACCACACCAAAGGATATGTTC
>JALWRY010000322.1 GCA_027080445.1 Thiohalobacter sp.
CACCAGAACCCCGCCAACCGGCGCGCCGGTTTTCTCTACCTGCTGATGGCGGAAGTGGGCGCACTGTCTATTATGCTGAGTTTCGGCGTACTGGCCGGTTTCGGTGACGGTTTTTCCTTTGAAGCCATGCGCGCCGCGCCGCTGAGCCTGACCTGGGCGTCGATCGCCTTTGCGCTGGGCGTACTGGGCTTTGGCATGAAAGCCGGCCTGGTACCTATCCACGTTTGGTTGCCGGAAGCCCACCCGGTAGCGCCATCACATGTCTCGGCGCTGATGTCAGGCGTCATGCTCAAAGTCGCGGTATACGGCTTCATCCGCCTGAGTTTTGACCTGATCGGCGACGTACAGTGGGCCTGGGGCGTGGCGCTACTGATCATCGCCAGCATCACGGCCCTGTTCGGCGTGCTGTACGCGTTGATGCAACACGACCTGAAACGACTGCTGGCCTATCACTCGGTCGAGAACATCGGCATTATCTTTATTGGACTGGGCCTGTCGATGATTTTCTACGGCACCGGCTACCCGCTGCTGGGTACACTGGGGCTGGTGGCAGCCTTGTACCACACGCTCAATCACGCCCTGTTCAAGAGCCTGTTGTTCCTGGGCGCCGGGGCGGTACTACAACGCAGTCACGAACATGACCTCGAGCGTATGGGCGGCCTGCTCAAGCGCATGCCCTGGACCGGGCTGTTCTTCCTCATTGGCTGCATCAGTATTTCGGCATTACCGCCGTTCAACGGCTTCGTCTCCGAATGGCTGACCTTTCAGACGGCCCTGCAGGTACCGAACCTGCAAAGCGGCGTACTACGCGCCGTGATCCCCATCGCCGCCGCCACCCTGGCGTTGACCGGCGCGCTGGCCGCGGCCTGTTTCGTCAAGGTGTACGGTATTGCCTTTCTCGGCCAGGCGCGCACCCGGCGGGTACGCCGCAGCAGTGAAGCCAGTCGCGGCATGGTGCTGGGACAGGCGTTGCTGGCCGTGTTGTGTTTGCTGTTTGGTATTTTCCCGACCGCTGCGGTCAACGCCATGAACCATGTCGCCCAGTCACTGACCGGGCAGACGCTCAGCACGGCGACAGCCAATGGCTGGCTATGGCTGACGCCGGTCTCGGCGGACACCGCCTCCTACAGCGCACCGCTGGTATTCGTGGGCATCCTGCTGGCCCTGCTCGCCTGGGCCCTGATGTTTTATGTGATGCGACCCACCGGTCGTGTACAGACCGAACGTGGAGAGACCTGGGATTGCGGGTTCGGCCCCCTGAGTCCCCGTATGCAATACACGTCCACCTCATTCACTATGCCGATCCGACAGATTTTTGCGCCGGTCTGGCGTATTCATGAAGAGCGGGAACGTGAAGTGCACAAGGGCCTGCCGCTGGAACCGGCCCAGATCCGCTACCAGGTACATGCCGAAGATGTCACCTGGAAGTGGTTCTATATCCCCATCATGCAAATACTGCACGCCACGACACGCCGGGTGAGCCGTATCCAGACGGGTAATCTGCGTCATTACCTGGCCTACAGCTTTGCCACGCTGTTGCTGCTACTGTGGTTGATCACATGAACGACTGGCTGCTGTCACTGATCGAAATGGCCCTGTTCGTGGTGCTGGCGCCGCTGTTCTCGGCCTGGGTCAAGCGGGTGAAATGCTGGCTGCAAAACCGCCGCGCCCCGGCCCTGTTACAGCCGTATCGCGACCTGCGTCGCCTGTTTGCCAAGCAGGTCCTGCTGTCGCACAACGCCTCACCGGTGTTCCGCGCCACGCCTTATATTATAGCCGGGGCGACACTGCTGGCGGCGGCGGTAGTACCATTTATTTCCGTGCACCTGCCGACAGCGGCCATCGCCGATGTGATCGTACTGGCGGGGTTCTTCGCGCTGGCGCGTTTCTTCCAGGCGCTCGCCGGCATGGATGTCGGCACCGCGTTTGGCGGCATGGGCTCATCGCGTGAAATGACCATTTCCGCCCTCGCCGAACCGGCCATGCTGATGGCGGTCTTCACCCTCGCCATGGTGGCGCACAGTACCAACCTGTCGACCGTCATCGATCAGTTGCTGGCGCAGGGCATGGTGTTACGTCCCTCGCTGCTGTTTGCGCTGTTGAGCCTGTTGCTGGTGGGTATCGCCGAGACCGGACGTATCCCGGTCGACAACCCGGCCACCCACCTGGAACTGACCATGATCCACGAAGCCATGATCCTGGAGTACAGCGGTCGCCACCTGGCGCTGATCGAGTGGGCCGCGCAGTTGAAACTGCTGATCTACGGCGTGCTGATCGTGAATATATTTTTCCCCTGGGGCATCGCCACGCATAACAGTATCCACGCGCTGGCCGTCGCCAGCGGCGTGGTGTTTTTCAAACTGCTGGTGCTGGGTGCGCTGCTGGCTGTCGGTGAAACCGTGCTGGCCAAGATGCGCCTGTTCCGGGTGCCGGCGTTCCTGGTGCTGGCGCTGACGCTGGCGCTGATCGGCCTGTTGAGCCATATCATCCTGGAGGTTGGCTGAGCATGCTGGAAAATCTACCCCTTTATCAGCAGGCCATCCTGACCCTGGCGGCGATGGTGATGTTTACCTCGTTTGCCCTGCTGGCGCAGAACCGGGTCGTACCGATGATTCATATCTTTGCCTGGCAGGGTCTGCTGGTAGCCGTCACCACCGGGCTGGTGGCGTTCGACAGCGGCAAGCACGACCTGTACCTGTCCGCCGTCATGACGGTTGCACTGAAAGCCCTGTTCATCCCCTGGCTGTTGCACCGGCTGGTCAAACGACTCGGCATCGACCGTGAAGAGCACGGCGCAGAACACCCGGCTACCGTGTTGATGATCGGCGCAGTGCTGGTGATTTTCTGCTACTACGTCGCCCAGCCGATCGAACAGTTATCAGCCTCGGTCACACGCAACACCATTGCCATCAGTATGGCGGTAGTACTGCTGGGTATGCTGATGCTGATCAGCCGCAGCAAGGCCGTGGCCCAGGTGGTGGGATTCATGTCGCTGGAAAACGGCCTGTTCTTCGCCGCCGTCGCAGCCACTCACGGTATGCCCATGGTAGTGGAACTGGGCGTGGCGTTCGACGTGCTGGTGGCGGCGGTAATTTTCGGTGTGTTCTTCTTCCACATCCGCGACAGTATCGAATCGCTGGATGTCGATCAGCTCAACAAACTGTCGGAGCAGGATGAATGACGGCCCTGTACCTGACCCTGCTGATTCCCCTGCTTGCCAGCATCCTGCTCGGGGTGTTCGGTAATCACCGCGGCGCCGCGACGTTTAATATACTGGCGACGCTGGGAGGCTTTGCCGCCAGCGTCTGGCTGGCCCTGATCGTACTGCAGAACGGCCCGCTGGGCGGTGAGGCCGGGCAGTTCCATATCGATTCATTCAACGTCTACCTGATTGCCCTGACCGCGCTGGTCGGCGCTACCACGTCGTTTTTCTCCGCGCCCTACATGGCGCAGGAAGAAACCAACGGCCGCCTAGGGCCGGGACGCCTGCGCCTGTACCATGCCAGCTACCAGGGCTTCCTGTTCACCATGCAACTGGCGCTGACCACCAATAACCTGGGCGTGCTGTGGGTGGCAATGGAAGGCGCAACACTGGCCACAGTATTACTGGTCAGCCTGTACCGCACCCCCGAATCGGTCGAGGCAGCCTGGAAATACTTTATTATCTGCGGCGTCGGTATTGCACTGGCCTTGTTCGGCACAGTGTTGTTGTACTTTGCCGCCTCGCACGTGATCCCCGATGCCGAACACGCGCTGCTGTGGAGCGTACTGGCGGAACACGCCCCGGAACTGCAACCGGTGGTGATGGCTATTGCCTTCGTGTTCCTGCTGGTCGGCTATGGCACCAAGGTCGGCCTGGTACCGATGCACACCTGGCTGCCCGACGCCCACTCGGAAGGCCCCACGCCCATGTCGGCGGTACTGTCCGGCCTGCTGCTGAATGTTGCCCTGTATGCCGTCGTACGGGTAAAAATACTCACGGATGGCGCGCTGGCCGCCGGCGGAATGCACTCACCGCACCTGGCCGGCAACCTGATGATGGGCTTTGGCATCGTATCCTTCACGGTGGCCGGCCTGTTCCTGCACCGGCAGCGCGATATCAAGCGCCTGTTCAGTTATTCCTCCATTGAACACATGGGCCTGATGACCTTTGCTTTTGGCCTGGGTGGCCCGCTCGCCACCTTCGGCGGCCTGCTGCACATGACCGT
>JALWRY010000323.1 GCA_027080445.1 Thiohalobacter sp.
CGTAATACCAGCTCAAGGCCGACTGGCACTCATCCTCAACGTCCAGTTTGTAGCGGCGCTGGTTTTCCTCGACAAAGCCCGTGACGAAATCGGAGAAACCTGCCGGGCTATCAAGGTCTTTGCGTCGCAGAAACAGCGCACTCTCGGTTTCACGATCCTGAATACGCATGATCCTGTATGCAACGTTATCAAGCGGTATCCCGTTAGCCTTGTCATACAGCCCGGCAAACGAGACAAGAATATCCTGGCCTTCACGAAATGTTGTCAGACCCTTGATCCGAACCTGGAGTCCACACACGGAGATATCACGGGTAATGCAGTGACTCTTGATATTGCCACGCTGCAACACCACCTTGCAGGCGTACTGCAAACGCGGGTGGGAACGCTTGCGAAAGTACCCGAGCGACAGCTGGTCCGGGTTTTCCGCAACCTCGGGATGCACATCAGCCTCATCTTCAACACCATCAACCCGGGCGCGTTCGCGCACGGCATCGCGTGTCCGCTCCAGTCGACGCCGCTCGATTTCCTGCCGACGTTGCTCCGCCTCTTCACGTGCATTGACCTGGGCCTGGAGGGTATGCGCGCCACCAACGATTGCTTCAAAGGTACCCACGGTATACACACCGTTGTTCTCGCGCAGCCCGCGTTCAAACATCTGGAAAGAAATATCATCGAGATAATGAACACGGTCATTGAATGCATAGCGTCGGCATTCACCCGCCACCCGGCCGCGCATGTCGATAGTCTGAAAACAAGGGCGGGTAAGGCGGGTTTCTTCAATACGCTTGAGGAATTGCCCGGTATCCGAGCCTTCCACCACGATCTCGGTCACCAGTTCCTTGCTGGTGGCTGAGGCATCAGCACGCCTGAAGTGTTTGACGATAATCTCGCCCATGTCTCTCCCGAAGGCCCGCGTCGTGGAAGACCCGGGGAAACCCTAATCTACTTGTAATTTCATGGAGTTAAGAGAAGTCAGAAAAACAACTGACTGGCTCGAACTATATATCGGCAAGATTGCCGTTTTTCTCAAGCCAGTTGCGGCGATCGGAGGCCCGGCCCTTGGCAAGCAGGAGATCCAGGGTACGGTGACTTTCATCACCCGGCTGGAGGGTGAGTTGCACCAGGCGGCGGGTGTCAGGGTCGATAGTGGTTTCGCGCAACTGCATCGGGTTCATTTCCCCCAGGCCCTTGAAGCGTTGCACGTTAACCTTGCCCTTGATGCCTTCAGCCGCAATACGATCGAGTACACCCTGCTGTTCGGCATCGTCGAGCGCATAGAACACCTGCTTGCCGACATCGATACGGTACAGGGGCGGCATCGCGACGAACACATGGCCAGCTTCCACCAGCGGCTGGAAGTGACGCAGGAACAGGGCGCACAGCAGGGTAGCGATATGCGCCCCGTCGGAATCCGCATCGGCCAGAATGCATATCTTGCCGTAGCGCAGATTCTTCATGTTGTTGGAACCCGGCTCAACGCCTATAGCCAGGGCAATATCGTGTACGGTCTGTGATGCCATTACCTCGGATGGATCCACTTCCCAGGTGTTGAGTATCTTGCCGCGCAGCGGCATGATGGCCTGAAATTCACGGTCACGCGCCTGCTTGGCAGAGCCACCGGCGGAGTCACCCTCCACCAGGAATAATTCTGAGCGGGACAGGTCATTGTTACTGCAGTCCGCCAGCTTGCCGGGCAAGGCCGGTCCACTGGTGACTTTCTTGCGCACCACCTTCTTGCCGGCACGCTGGCGGGACTGGGCATTCTGTATCGCCAGCTGGGCGATCTGCTCACCGGCCTCGGTATGCTGGTTGAGCCACAGGCTGAAGGCATCCTTGACCACCCCGGAGACAAACGGCGCACACTCCCGTGACGACAGGCGTTCCTTGGTCTGGCCGGAAAACTGCGGTTCACGGATTTTGATGGAAAGGATATACGCGCAGCGCTCCCACACGTCGTCCGGCGCCAGCTTGACGCCGCGCGGCAACAGGCTGCGAAATTCGCAGAACTCGCGTATCGCCTCGGTCAGGCCCATACGCAAACCGTTAACATGCGTACCACCCTGCGCGGTCGGGATCAGGTTCACGTAACTCTCGGTCACCAGCTCGCCGCCTTCGGGTAACCACGCCAGCGCCCATTCGGCCGCCTCGTCATTTCCTTCCAGCTTGCCAATAAAGGGCTCGGCAGGAAGACATTCCGCATCACCCAGTGTATCGACCAGGTAATCACGCAAGCCGTCAGCGTAGCACCAGCTGTCTTTCTCACCGTTTTTCTCATCGATCAGCGTCACTTCCAGGCCGGGGCACAAGACCGCCTTGGCGCGTAACACGTGTTTCAGCCGGGGCAGGGAAAACTTCGCCGAATCAAAGAACACCGGGTCGGGCCAGAAGCGTACCGTGGTGCCGGTATTCTGTTTGCCCACCTTGCCGACTTCATCCAGGCCGGAGATCTTTTCGCCGCGTTTGAAAGCCAGGTTGTATTCCTTGCCACCGCGACGCACCCACAACTCCAGGTGCTTTGACAAGGCGTTGACCACCGAGACACCCACACCGTGCAGACCACCCGAGAAGCGGTAATTCTTGTCAGAGAACTTGCCGCCAGCGTGCAGGCGGGTGAGGATAACCTCGGCGCCGGATATGCCCTCTTCGGGATGGATATCCACGGGCATGCCACGGCCGTTATCCTTTGCCTGCAGGGAACCGTCCTTGAACAGCGTCACCTCGATCTTGCTGGCGTAACCGGCAATGGCCTCATCGACGCTGTTGTCGATTACCTCCTGGGCAAGATGATTCGGCCGCGTAGTATCGGTATACATACCCGGGCGCTTGCGTACCGGGTCCAGGCCGCTCAGGACTTCAATGGAGGCGGCATCGTATTGGCTGGCCATGTTGTTTCAGACTTCGCAGGTTGATGAGGACGCCCATGCTACAGAAAGCGCCACGCTTGTTCTATTCATCTTCGTCATAGAAGAAGTTATCCGGGTTGGGTGTGCGCAGACGGCGCAGTATTGCCGCGGGTTTGCCCGGTGGCGGCGACGGGCAGATAAAGTGGTCACGCAGAACCGCCAGGTAGCTGTCTGATACGCCCGTGCCACCACGGATATATTTCCAGCGCGAATGCTCCGATACCTGGAACCCGTCCGGGCCGCCAAAGGCATAGCGCCGGAACCGTCCTGTCGAACAACGCATCCCTTCATAGAAGATATTCATCGCACCGGAGCGGGAGCGAAGAATCGCGGTATAGCGAACCACCCGGTCCTTGCCGACACTGAGAGAGGCCGGGTCGATATAGAGCGTGAAAGGAAATTGATTGAGCTGTAAATCGACCTTGATCAAGTCACGGGAAGTGGTGTCGGGATAGGCCGGCAGCACGAGACGCTGCTCTTTCCAGGCTTTCCCTTCGATAAAGCCGGGGCTGCCACCTTCCTCACCGTACACGTCACCAAAAACTGGATCGTCGTCTGCGGCTGCCGTGCGTAGCACGAGCAGCAACACAAACACCACGCTGCAACAGAGTTTTTTGATCATTACCCTACCACCGGAATTTCCACCGGCCGCAGTGTAACCAGTTAAGCGGAAACAATGAAGCGACGAAGACTCGCCCCGTCATTGCGAGGCGCATAGCGCCGTGGCAATCTCCAACAGGTTAGCTGCTGACTCAAAGAGATTGCCACGCTTCGCTCGCAATGACGGAGTCCCGGTTCTTCCCAGGGCGGTCGATCAGCCCTGTACCTCGATACGCTTGGGCAAGACCTTGACCTGCTTGGGAATGATAATCTCAAGCACGCCATCCTTGCATTTTGCGCTAATGGCGTCGGCGTCAGCACCGTCCGGCAGGCTAAAGCGGCGATAGAAACTGCCATGTACACGCTCTACGCGTTTGTAGCCCTCGCGCTCTTCCTCCTTGTCGAACTTGCGCTCGCCACGGATAGACAGGATGCCGTTTTCCATGTTGACCTCGATATCCTTGGCCTCGACACCGGGGATATCCGCGTGGATGACATAGCGCTCATCTTCCTCCTTGATATCCACGGCCGGCACCCAGTCACTGGTTGCGATCGGGCTGCCGTCGTCACCAAAACGACTGCGCGTATCGAACATACGTCCCACTTCGTTTTGCAACTGGTTCAGAAGGGTCCAGGGTTCATACTGTACAAGTGACATAATTGCATCTCCTCTAGAAATTCACTCCGCGCGATACCGTCATGG
>JALWRY010000324.1 GCA_027080445.1 Thiohalobacter sp.
CCACAGGGAAAACGCGAACGCGAATTCGAGTTCACCCCGGCCGACTTTGAAGCGGTGCGTAAGACGCTCTACGAGCTGGCCGGGATTTCACTGAACGACGGTAAAAGCGATCTGGTTTATGGTCGTCTGGCGAGACGCTTGCGCAGTTTGCGGATACCCCGTTTTAGCGAGTATCTGGCGTATATCCACTCAGCTGCCGGCGAAGGCGAAGTCGTGCATTTTATCAATGCCTTGACGACTAACCTGACAGCTTTTTTCCGCGAACCCCACCACTTTGAGTTTCTTGCCAACACTGCCTTGCCTGAAACCATGCAACGTCACCGGAATGATCACCGCGTACGCCTGTGGTCAGCAGGATGTTCAACTGGCGAAGAGCCGTATTCAATCGCCATGATCCTGTCTGAAACCCGGCTGCTGGATTCACCCTGGGATACCCGGTTGCTGGCAACGGACCTGGATTCCAACGTGGTCGCCACGGCCCGTGAAGGCCGCTATGCAGAACAACGGATTGCCGGCCTGACACGGGCGCGCAGCAAAAAATGGTTTCATCCTTTACCCGGCGGCAAGGACGTCCAGGTAAAAGGCGCCTTGCAGGAGGCCATTACCTTCAAGCAGTTGAACCTGATGCACGACTGGCCCATGAGAGGTCCTTTCGACGTGATATTTTGCCGTAATGTGGTGATCTATTTTGACAAACCTACCCAGAAGCAATTGTTCGACCGCTATGCGGACATACTGGTCGACGGGGGCTATCTGTTCCTGGGACATTCTGAAACCATGCACCGGCTGTCCGATCGTTTTGAACTGGTTGGAAAGACCATATACCGGAAGGTGAAGTAACATGACGCGTCTGCGTCCACGTGCTCCGGAAGGCAGTGAACAGCCACCGGTATTACGCGGGTTCGAGCACATCCGCCGTTACTGGGACAGGGCAAACAACAGTTTTGCAGCGAAAATCCTGCCGGGTGAATACTATGTTACCTGCGCTGATGAGGCGGTGATCACTTCACTGGGTTCCTGTGTCTCGGCGTGTATCCGTGACCGGGTTTTCGGCATTGGCGGGATGAATCATTTCATGTTGCCTGAAGCGGGCGGAAACAAATCAATTCATGCCGGGGATGTGACTGAAGCCGCCCGCTATGGATCCTTCGCCATGGAACAGTTAATCAACGAAATCCTCAAGGCAGGCGGCCGACGGGAAAACTTCGAAGTCAAACTGGTCGGTGGTGGCCAGGTTATCGCCAGCATGAGCAGTCATGTGGGTGACAGGAATATCGCTTTCGCCAGGGAGTACGTTGAAAAGGAAGGCCTGACGGTAATCGGGGAGGATCTTGGTGGCGCCTCGCCAAGACGTGTCGTGTATTTCCCGGCCACCGGCAAGGTCAGGGTCAAGAAACTGCGTAGCCAGGAAGTGCTCGCGCAGGAACGCGCCTACCAGGACCAGGTCAGCCACCAGAAGATCGAAGACGATATCGAGTTGTTTTAGGACGCGCCTTTTATGTCAAGTTCAACACTGGCTGCACAAAAACAGAAAATCCGCGTACTGATCGTGGACGACTCGGCGCTGGTACGCAAACTGCTGACCGAAATTCTCGAAAGTGATCCCGGCATTGAGGTGGTGGGTACTGCACAGGACCCCTTTATGGCGCGGGACAAGATCAAGCAACTCAATCCGGATGTCCTGACGCTGGATGTGGAGATGCCCAGAATGGATGGCGTAACGTTCCTGCGTAACCTGATGAAGTTGCGTCCCATGCCTGTTGTGATGGTCTCGACCCTGACACAGAAAGGCAGCGATATTACCCTGGACGCACTGGAGCTTGGTGCCGTGGATTTTGTCTCCAAGCCGACGGTCGATATCGCCCACTCGCTGGGAGACTATGCCGAGGAGATTATCGCCAAGGTCAGAACGGCCGCGATCGCCCGGGTGAGGGAGTTGAAACCGGTCGTTGAACGGCACTCGGCGGATGCTGTGTTGCCGGCTGGTCGTGGCAAACATTTCAAAACCACGGAAAAACTGATTGCACTGGGCGCCTCGACAGGTGGTACCGAAGCCATACGCGAGGTGCTGGAAGTTATGCCGGCCGACAGCCCGGCGATAGTCATCAGCCAGCACATTCCGGAGGCGTTCAGTAAACCGTTTTCCGAACGTATGGACCGCTGTTCGCCGATGACTGTCAGCCAGGCGGAAGATGGTGAGCAGATCCTGCCAGGGCATGTCTATATTGCACCGGGAAACAGTCACTTGCTGGTAGTGCGCGATGGTGCGCGTTTCCGCTGCAAATTGAGTGACGGGCCACCGGTAAACCGGCACCGGCCCAGTGTCGATGTAATGTTTCGCTCGGTGGCACAGAATGTCGGGCCGAATGCCGTATCCGTCCTGCTGACGGGCATGGGGAATGACGGTGCGCAGGGCATGCTGGAAATGCGCGAAGCCGGCGCACACACGCTGGCACAGGACGAGGCCAGTTGCGTCGTCTGGGGTATGCCGGGCGAAGCCGTGGCGCTCGGGGCGGCGGAAGAACAGGTAACATTGTCATTAATGGCCAAACGTATACAAAAAGCACTGTTGAAAGCATAAAGGTCGATGCTTGCCGGACGCTATGATGGTGTAACAAAGGAGTCTGTATCTCGTGTCGGAAACACCTTTTATTCCTGTACCATTTAACTGGTTACGTACGCTTTCACCGGGCATCGGCGGAACGCTGCTAGTGATGCTGGGTTCCAGTTTCGGCTGGCTGGGTGAGGCTGAATTTGTCAAATATGCGCTGCTTGCTACAAGCTGGGTTATCGGGATTATGTGGGAGGGTCACAGCCTTTCCGCCAGACTGACAAGCCTGCTTGATGCCGGCAAGGAACAGGTGTCTGTAGCCGAACTTATGGCGGTTATCGCACCCATGAAAAGTCATCTCATGGACGAAGTTGCCGGTGCACGTGACGAAGTGAAGCGTGTCAGAAACATTGTACAGGACGCCGCGGCAAACCTGACTGAAAGTTTCCATAGCCTGAGCGCCAATGGTCAACGTGAAGAGGACGTGATACACGGTATTATTGAACATGGTTCCGGGGCTGGCTCAGATGGCTCCTTCCTGACAGAAGCCAGTGTCTTGTTGCAGGACTTTATCGACACCCTGATCGACATAAGCAAGCAAAGTATCGAGACAGTACACCGTATCGACGAGATGGGCGAGCACATGGATGGTGTGTTCAGGTTGCTGGATGATGTGAAAGCTATCGCTGATCAGACCAATCTCCTGGCCTTGAATGCTGCCATCGAAGCCGCGCGGGCCGGTGAGGCCGGCCGGGGTTTCGCCGTGGTGGCCGACGAGGTTCGACAGTTGTCCATGCGGTCGAACAAACTCAATGAAGAAATTGTCGAAGGCGTCAATGCCGGTAAGCAGGCTATCGCTACCGTGCGGGAAACTATGGGAAAAATGGCATCGCGAGATATGAATGTCGCCATTTCCGGTAAGGAAAGAGTGGATGAAGCCCTCAAACTTTCCCAGGAACATAACCTGTATGTCGCCGAACAGATCGGCCGCCTGGGTGACGTCAGTGATTTGATCACTGCCGATGTGGGAAACGCCGTACGGTGCCTGCAGTTTGAAGACATGGTGACACAGTCCATGGCAGCGGCAGAACAACATCTGCAGCGATTAAATGAACTGGAAACTTTGCTGGGGCGACTGGTTGATCTTTCGCTGGCGCCGGAAATGGAAGCATTGTCAGCTTTCAAGGCTGACCTGGAGGCCTTTGCGGGAAACCGGATCGACAGCCACAGTAAGGCTGTTGCACAGGATTCCCTGGATGGCGGTGAGGTCGAACTGTTTTAAGTATTTTACTAAGCAGCCTGGGAACGTGTGAGATTATGTCAAATATCAATGTCAGTGAATCCGAGGACGGTCGCCAGATTACTATCGCGGTCGCAGGGCGTTTCGATTTTTCCGTTCACAAGACATTTCGTGACGCCTATATCAATTACGTCAGCGCCGGTCTGAGATTTATACTGGATTTGTCGCTTACGGAATACATGGACAGCTCGGCACTGGGTATGGTGCTCCTGCTCAGGGAACACGCCGGCGGCGACAAGGCGCATGTGAGCATTCGTAACGCCAGGCCCGATGTAGAGAAGATCCTGCGCATTGCCAATTTCGATAAACTGCTGGATATGAGTCCTGCCTGACCAC